>CAZKJJ010000452.1:0-2464 GCA_964553055.1 uncultured Acidimicrobiia bacterium | reverse complement strand
AAATGCTCGTGCACCACCGCCCCGAGCCGGTCGATCTGGGCGTTCAGCGTGGCGATGACGGCGACCTCGCTGGCGACGACCGCGGCATAGGCGTCCTGCAGCGCCGGCGGCTGTCGCAGTTGCTGGGCCCGGAGCAGGTCCAGCAGTTCCTGGGCACGGTTGTCCACGTGGCGCCGGCGAGCCTTCCTCAGGACGGCCCTGATGGTCGCGCCGCTCAGCCGGGCGGCCTGGTCAGGGTCAGGCGCGCGGCCTAGGAGTTCGAGGGCGTCGGGGGCATCCAGATCGGGAAACGCGTGCAGGGCTGCGGGAAAGTACTCCCGCAGCGCCGATCGCAGCCGCAGCACGTGGCGGGTGCGGTCCCAGATCAACGACTGGTGGCTGCGGGCGGCGAGCTTGATCGCCTCGCCCTCATCGCTGTCGGCGGCCACCGGCCGGTGGTGGGCTCGGTCCAGCCGGACGATCTCGGCGAGCAGGTGCGCATCCGCAGCGTCGGACTTCGCCCCGGAGGTCGAGTGTCGTTCCCGGTAGCGGGCCACCGAGAGCGGGTTGATCCCGAACACCTCGTAGCCCGCCGCGACCAGCGCGCCCACCCAGGGGCCGCGGTCGGTCTCGATTCCGACCTTCACCCGGCCGGCAGCCTCACCGGGGTCGAGATCTGCCCAGTCGTCAGGCATCTGCTCCGCGACCAGGGCATGCAGCCGGGTCACTCCCTCGAGCCCTTCGGGCAGCCTCCTGCGCGCCAGCACCTGGCCAGCCTCGTCGACCACCTCGACGTCGTGATGATCCTCGGCCCAGTCATCTCCCACGAACAGCATCGCCTCTCCCGTCTGGGCCGGCACCCTGCCGGCCCCTCAGCAGCGCGGAGGAGACAGCCGGCGATCTAATGGCCAAGTGCTCACCACGGCGGGGGCACGACATCCCAGTAGCGGTTTCGCCTCCTCACGACCGGCAGGCGCACGGTCTGCCGCGAGACCTCCATGGCCAGATCCGAAGAGTGCTGACCCACCGGCCGCTACCGGAGCTGAGCCTGCCAAACAGGCCCAGCAGAAGCCATTAGATCCGGACGTTCCGCTATGAGGCTGGATGGTGCCTCTGCAGAAAGTCGATTACAGGTGGCCAAACGTGCCCCGGATCGCTGATGGGAGCAGCATGAGCGAGACCGGGGATCTCTATGTACTCGGCGTCGGGAACGGCCTGCGCAACCTCGCGGGCGCGAGCGGCACAGGTGTCGACGTCGGGTTCGAAACCGACAACCAAGCACGGGACAGTCACCTGCGCAAGGAAGGGAAGCCGGTCCTGATAGGTGGAGATGAAGCTAGCCGCACGTCGCCTAGCTTCGGGGACCGGGACGCCAGCCCAGTCCGCCTGGATCGTCTTCATGTGTTGGACGAAGGCGTCGTCAGCCAATCGGCCAGGGGGGAAGGCGGTCAGAAGCCCAAACGCGAGTCGGAGACAGTCCAGGTCGTCGTCGCTGACGGCCAGTCGCTGCCACGCTGCCTGAAGGACTCGGTCGAGCTCGTTCTGACGCCCATAGGTGGCAAGCAGAGCCGCGCAACGGACCCTGTCTCCCGCGAGGAGGGCGACCTCTTGCGCGATTGCGGCGCCCTGCGACCCGCCGATGAGGGCGACGGGTTCGGGGCGACTGGCGATGAATGCATCAACACTGGTCACCGCAGTGCGCCAGTCCAGTTGCTGGGGACGGTGTTCGAAGGTCGTGACCCGGTAGCCGAGGGCAAGCAGATCAGAGCGCACCTCAGTCGACCATGAGACTGGATCCGCCAGCGGATTGCTCAAGAAGATGACCTCCGGCCCTGAGCCACACGAGTGAGCCACCCCCAAGTCGTCGTCTACCAGTCGGACATCCATGCTCGGGGAGTCTTCCATCCCAGTCGAACTTCGCTCCTGAACACACTCAGTGGGTTCTCGGAATCCTCTAGTGCCGTCTTTGACGACGTCCGGAAATCGGCAGTTGACCGCCTGAACTCGCAGGCAAGTTCGAGCTTCACTATCCGCGGCATGAGCGTGTGCGTCCTCAGCAGCCCGGCCTGCCGCCTTCGAGGCTCTTCAGAGCGTCCGGCAAGGCGTAGACGGTGGTCACGTCCGTGCGGCGCAGGTCAAGGTCAGAACGCTGATGCTCGGGCTCCAACCCCCAGACCCGTGTGCCCTTCCGGCGGACCCAGCCCATCACGCGGTTGGCCCAACGCTCGTAGTCCTCGGAGACGGCGTTCATCGAATCCGCCTGAGAGCCGATGGTGCCGGAGCCAAGACCCTCCGAGCCCTCCGTTGCTGGGGTCCACAGCAGGACCGGCGAGGCGTTGGAGTCCACCAGGCCCTCCGTGGGCTTGGGCATCAGTCGCTCCCAGTTCAGACGATTGATGACCCCCGCCTTCGAGGAAACCTCCATGGCCGCGTCGCCTTTCCGGAGCACGAGCGGAGGACCCATTGCACGACTCACGACCATCAC
>CAZKJJ010000451.1:0-2465 GCA_964553055.1 uncultured Acidimicrobiia bacterium | reverse complement strand
AGCCAACTAGATGAAAGAACTGGTCGAGTACATCGCGAAGTCGCTCGTCGACGACCCCACCGAAGTGCACGTCACCGAACGCGACACCGGGCGCGAGATCCGAATCGAGCTCACGGTCGCCGAGGAAGACATGGGGCGGGTGATCGGCCGGGGCGGCCGGGTCGCCAACTCCATTCGCTCGCTGATGCGCGTCGTCGGCTCCCGCCGGGGCGTGCGCACCTCGCTTGACATCGACTGACCCCTGAAGTGACAACACAGCGTGGGCTCGAGTCCGTTCCGATCGGGCGCGTGGTCCGTCCCCACGGCGTGCGCGGCGAGCTGGTCGTCGAGTCGTACTCCGAGCTGCTGGGCTCGCTGGCCGCCGGCAGCAGCGTCGAGATCAGCGGCGCCGGCCCCACCGTGCGCTCGGCCCGCCGCCACAAGGACCGCTCGCTGATCGGACTGGTCGGCGTCGACGATCGCGACGCGGCCGAGGCGCTGCGCGGACTGGAGCTGGCGGTCGTCGTCGATCTCTCCGAGCCTCTCCCGGAGGGCACCTATTACCGCTGGCAGATCATCGGCCTGACGGTCGTCACCGACGATGGCAAGGAGCTCGGGACGATCACCGACATCCTCGAAACCGGCGCCAATGATGTGTACGAAGTGACCGCGCCCGGTGCCAAACCCGGCGCAGAGCTGCTGCTGCCGGCCATCGCCGAGGTCATCCTCCAGGTCGACCTGGAAGCCGGCCGGATGACGGTCAAACTGCCGGACGGGCTGAGAGTCTCGGACTAGGGCGCGTCACGCGCACGCGTGATAAACTGGGCCGGTCCTGCGCCGTGGTGCCAGTTGGCCGAAAAGACCCGAACCGACTACATGGTCGATCGCCTGCGCGATCTGCAGGGCAAAACCCCCGACATCGAAGCTTCCGCGGTCGTCAGCGTCGACGGCCTGATCATCGCCTCCTCGCTGCCCACCGGCGTCGAGGAGGATCGCGTGTCGGCCATGTCGGCCGCCATGCTTTCGCTGGGCGAGCGCATCGCCACTGAGCTGGGGCGCGGGTATCTGGACGAGGTGTATATTCACGGTGGCGACGGATATGTGCTTCTGATGTCCGCCGGACACGAGGCGGTGCTCACCGTGTTGGCCAGGCAGCAGGCCAAATTAGGTCTCGTGCTGCTCGAGATGAGACGGGCAGTCGACGACCTGGAGGAACTGGTCGGATGAGGGTTGGGCGACCGACATCCGAAACACAAGCAGGAACCCAGGTGGGGAGGCGATCGAGCCTCCCCACCGACCTTATGGGGAGGGCGGGGTGACGAAATACATCTTCTTGACCGGTGGAGTCGTCAGCACCGTGGGGAAAGGCGTGACCACGGCCGCGATCGGCAAGCTGCTGAAGGAGCGCGGGTTCAGCGTGTCGATCCAGAAGCTGGATCCGTACATCAACGTCGATCCGGGCACGATGAGTCCCTACCAGCACGGCGAGGTGTTCGTGCTCGACGACGGCTCGGAGACCGACCTCGATCTCGGTCACTACGAGCGCTTCATCGACACCAGCCTGAGCAGGGTGTGCAACCTCACGACCGGCCAGATCTATTCCAACATCATCGCCAAGGAGCGCCGCGGCGACTTCCTGGGTGGCACGATCCAGGTGATCCCGCACATCACCAATGAAATCAAGGCCGGCATCAAGGCGGTGCACGAGGCCAGCGGAGCCGAGATCGTGCTGGTCGAGGTGGGCGGAACGGTGGGCGACATCGAGTCGCTGCCCTTCATCGAGGCGCTGCGGCAGATGCGGGCCGATGTCGGCCGCGAGAACGTGCTCTACGCGCACGTCACCTGGCTGCCCTATATCGGGGCGACCGGCGAGCTCAAGACCAAGCCCACCCAGCACTCGGTGCGCGAGCTGCGTTCGCTGGGCATCTCGCCCGACGTGATCATCGCCCGCTCCGACCACCCGATCCCGGCCAGCCTGCGGGACAAGATCGCCCTGTTCTGCGACGTCGAGCACAACGCGGTGATCCCGCTCACCACCTCCAAGAGCCTGTACGAAGTGCCGCTCCTGCTCGAGAAGGAGAGCCTGGGCGACACGATCGTGCGCAGGCTGTCGCTCGAGCCCACGCAGAAGCCGGATTGGACCGAATGGGAGCGGCTGGTCGCTCGCGAGCGCGAGGAGCGCACCCGGGTGAAGGTGGCGCTGGTGGGCAAGTACGTCGAGCTGGAGGACGCCTATATGAGCGTGCGCGAGGCCGTGCGCCACGCCTCGCTCGCCACCGGCGTCGAGACCGAGATCCTGTGGCTGCACTCGGCCGAGCTGGAGAAGGGGCGCGGGTGGGAGGAGCTCAAGTCCGCTGACGGGATCATCGTTCCCGGCGGTTTCGGCTCACGCGGCATCGAGGGCAAGATCGCCGCCGCCCGCCACGCGCGCCAGAACAAGATCCCCTACCTGGGGTTGTGTCTGGGGATGCAGGTGATGGTGATCG
>CAZKJJ010000450.1:0-2467 GCA_964553055.1 uncultured Acidimicrobiia bacterium | reverse complement strand
GCGGACGTATCCGGGTAGGGGTGGACGGGTACGGGGCACGCCATCTCCTGATACCCGCCGGCTCTGGTCGGGTCACAGACGACCGGCGGTCTGCGGGTGTCGTCATGGTCGAACAGGACCTTCGGCTGGGAGAGGTGCTCACTCGCTACGCAGACGTCGTGTGCACTTCAGCTGAACTGAACGACGTCTTCACTGCACTTGCGGCAGACATCTGCCGGTCCGTGGTCGAGACCTCGGAAGCTGCCGTCCCGGTGGCTGTCGGAGTGCTCGAGAGGTGGCGACGCCTGCTGGAACAGGCCCATGCCGCCTCGCAGTTCTCACATGAGGCCGCCGTGGGTCTCCATGGCGAAATGCTCGTGCTCGAACGAGCTGCAGAGTTGAGTGGGCCTTCGAGCATCGACGCATGGACGGGGCCGGAGAAGCTCCACCATGACTTCCGCAGGGGGCGGACAGCGGTTGAGGTCAAGTGCACGACCGCACGCGAAGGGCTGCGGGTCGAAATCCACGGAATCGAGCAGCTCGACCACTCAGCGGACGTCGATCTCCACCTGGTCGTGCTGCGGCTGCTGCCCGACCCGGCCGGTGACACGCTGCCGGAGGTTGTGGACCGCGTCCAGAAGCTCGTCAGTCCTGATCCGCTCGATGAACGTCTTCGACGTCTGGGATACCGACACGGTGAGACACCAGCACCGGATCCATCTGGCGAGTGGCCGCGGTTCGTCCTCGAGAGTCTTCTGGCGTGGCCTGTGGGAGAGGAGTTCCCGGCGATCCGGCGCAGTGCTCTCCCGGCATCCGCGCCGGCGGCTCTGGAGCGGGTGCGCTATGTCCTGAACCTGGCCGCGGCCGGCAAGCCGCTCTCCGACCACGAGCGAGACACTGTGCTCGCCCAGCTCGGCGGTTCTCGATGACTCTCCTTGAGTGGTGTCCGAAGATGTACTCCGCGGGAGACATCGACGGAGCTGGGCTGCGCAAGCTTCTTGGCGCCAGCCACCATGCACCACTCGCGTTGCTGGTCCGCGAGACGATCCAGAACAGCTGGGACGCCAGCAGGGACGATGCCGGGAAGCCTCTCTTCGAAGACCCCCCACAGTGGATCTTCGAACTCCGCAAGCTCTCCACCGAAGAGGCCACGAGGCTCAGAGGAGCCTTCTCGACGCTTGCTGTGCCCGGCACCACGCTTGCTGAGTCACTGGAAGGCGAGATCCGGGTGATCGAGATCTCGGATCGACGCACGACCGGACTGGGCGGCCCGGTGCACTATGACAGAGAAGTGCCGATTGGCGTGCCGACCGACTTCATCGACCTCGTCTTCAACGTCGGCGCCCCTCAGGACACGGCCGGTGGCGGTGGTACCTACGGGTTCGGGAAGATCGCCGCCTTCGGCATGAGCGCATGTTCCACCGTTCTCTATCGGAGTCGTCCTCTGGTCGGCGAGACCCCTGACGGCCCTGTCTCGACGCGTCTCATCTGGTCAACCATTGGGGACAACTTCGCTCGGGGAGGACGTCGCTACACGGGACGACACTGGTGGGGCCGCGCGGAGGGAGTACACCCCCGCCCGCTGGTTGGCGAGGGCGCCGCGTCCCTCTCAGAGGACCTGTTTGCGCACCCCATGGTCGCGAACTCGACGGGGACGTCGATACTCGTCCTCCAACCTCGTCTCGATGACATGTCTCCCGAGGCGGCGATCGACCACGTCGTGCAGGCTGTCCTGTGGAACGCATGGCCGAAGCTCGTGTCCGTCAACGAAGGCCGTCCTCCGATGGAAGTCGAGGTCCGCCTCGACGGCGAGCCCGTCGAGATCCCAGACCCGGCGACGACCCGCCCCTTTTCGGGCTTCGTCAGCGCTCTCCACTCAGTTCGGTCCTCGATCGAGGGCAAGGAGCCAGAACCGGTGCTGACAGGCAACACGATAGGCGTGTCCAGACACGAGTTCCGGAGCGGAAACCCTGCGCGTCTGGTCGGCCACGTCGCGGTGGCACGATGCTTCGCACCAGGGATCAGACATGTCGAGGACGAGGCCCACCTCGACGTCTACTCCCCAGCAGGGTTCCGTGGGGCCGCACGTCACCTCGCGCTCATGCGCGAACCGGAACTCGTCGTCACCTACCTCGAAGGTCCAGAGGCTCCGGTCGGCATGGAGTGGTGTGGCGTCTTTCGCCCCTGTCCCGACCTGGACCGTCACTTCGCCAACGCCGAACCGCCATCTCACGACGACTGGCTGGTTGGCCGTGTGGAGGACCGCAGTGGCAAGGTCTTCGTCAAGCGTGCCCGCCAACACGGGCCACGCCAGCTCTTCAGAGAACTGTTCGCCGCAGGGCGAGGCGAGACACCGACCGGACCAGGTCGCTCGCTCGCGCACGTGGCAAATCAACTCGGGCACCTTGTCGGCGAGGGACAACGGCCGACGCCCATCGAAGGTCACCAGTCGAGTCAGACCAGAAGGAAGGACGTGCGCATCGTGCGG
>CAZKJJ010000449.1:0-2470 GCA_964553055.1 uncultured Acidimicrobiia bacterium | reverse complement strand
ATCCAGACCGATCTTCTGAGGGGTGAGCGGTACGACCCCACCCCACTGTTCGTCACGGAGCGCCTGATCGTCACAAGCTCGGGCGCGCTCGCCAAGAGGGAGGGTGCGTGGACGGTCGATTCGCACCACAGGGACTTCCCCGGTCGAGCGTTTTGGAACTCCGAACGGTCCCTCTCCTTCGGCTTCACGTCCCACTACGAGTCGATGGCTGCCCACTTCGGATCTGCCCCGCTCGGCTGTGCTGGCGAGAACGTCACCGTCGAAGCAGAGGGCCAGGTGACGCTGGATGCTCTCTCGCAAGGGCTCCGTATCGAGGGACGAAGCGGCACGCTGGAGGTCCGAGGCCTGCGAATCGCGCAGCCTTGTGTGCCCTTCACCGAGTTCCTGCTCGCCGATCGCGCCGCCCCGGTCGAGGTCGAGGAGCACCGGGACTTCCTGAGGGGTGGGATGCGCGGCTTCGTGGCCGGGCTCGGTCACCTTTCCGAGCCGTTCGAGATCCACGTCGGAGATCTCGTATCGAGCCTCGCCTGACCTGCTCGGACCGGCCCTCCGCTGCCGTGCCCACTCAGGCGGCTGCGGCCTCGAGCCCCGCTGTGAAGTCCTCCGCGGTCTCCTCGTCGTATCCCACCAGGAGCACCTCGTCCAGGGCGTCCGGATGGGCGGTACACCATTGCACCACTTCAGAGGCGATGACGGCTGCTGCCTCACGACGCGGGTAGCCGAAGATCCCTGCCGAGATGGCGGGCAGCGCCATCGACCGAACCCCGTAGACGTTTCCTGCGACGAGGGCTGCCGCGACCGCGGCGCGAAGGTCTCCCTCGTTGTCGTGCCCTTCCCGGTAGCGGGGCCCGACGGTGTGGATCACCCACCGGGCGGGAAGCTTGCCACCCGAGGTCACGGCGGTGGTGCCTGTAGCGATCGGACCGCAGGCTTCAACGTACGCGTCTGACTCCTGTTGGAGTACGGGGCCGGCCGCAGCGGCGATGGCCGCCGCGACCCCGCCCCCGTGGTGCAGCCATTCGTTGGCTGCGTTGACGATGGCGTCGACCTCGAGGCGCGTCAGGTCACCCTGGACGGAACGTACGTGTGTTGCTCCTGCCTGAATCGACACGTCAGCCATGTCCGCATGGTAGGTACAGTGACCCGGTGACGGCTCTGCTGCTCGCCCTGTTGGCATTCGTCGATCTCGGAGCTGCGTTTCAGAATGCAAGCGCCTATGGAGACGGCAGGGGCGATGCCCAACTCTTCGTCGACGTCCAGGTCGAGGTAGCTGGCGACTTCACGACGGTCGTTGCCCACTTCATCGACCCGGGGGATGATCAGCAGACCGTCTCGCTGGCGCCGCGGGGCGGGAGCTTCTACGGCGGTCAGGCCGTGGTCGAGCGGGCCAACCTGGTCGTCGTGTTCGAGGGGATCAGGGCGGACAGGTCCAGCGAGCTCTCCGCTCCTACCGACCTGATCGCGCTCGGTGTCGATCCAGACCTGTTCGCATTCCCCGATGATCAAGCCCCTCCTCCCGAGGACGAGGGAACTCCTGCCTGGGTGTGGCTGGTGCTTGCGCTCGTCGCAGCTGCCCTGTCAGGGCTGGCGCTGTGGGCGATGAAGGACTATCCAGCCGCCAAGATCGAGGAGGAGGCAACGTCCGGGGAGGCAGGGCCCGATGACTCTGAGGAGGCCATGACCGGCAGCGAGGGAGAAGCGACCTCTACGGAGTAGAAGAAGCGGCAGGAGCCTCGGCACGCTGCCTGGCCCCCTCGATCCTGGACGTCGTGAGGCGTGGCACCGCCAGAGCGAACATGATCGTGTAGACGGCAGCGCTCACCCAGAACGGCATGCGGATGGCCACCTCCCGAGACGCGAACAGCTCCGTGACGCTGACGACGACGCCCCCCAGGAGCGCTCCCAGCGGCATCATGCCCCAGCCGAAGAACCGATAGACGCTGTTCACCCTGCCCAAGAGATGGTCAGGGATGATCGTCTGCCGAAGCGACACCGTGATCACGTTCCAGAGGACGGCGAGGAACGACGCCGTGGCCATCGCCAGCCAGACCACTGCACCACTCGACGCGAACCCGACGACGGCACCAGTGATCGCCCCTCCTGCCAGCGTCGTCAGCAGCGCGCGACCGCTGCCGACGGCCGCGCTCACACGCGAGGCCACCAGACTACCGACCACACCCCCTGTCGCCATGGCCGTCATGAGGACTCCGAAAGCAGCCGCGCTGAGGTGCAGGATCTCCTGAGCGAACAGCACGAACGTGGCGAATGCCAGCATCGACATGGCGTTCATGACACCGAGAAAGATCGCGATGGTCCTCAGCAGGTTGTGATCCCAGAGCCATCGCACGCCCTCTCGAATCTGCGCCAGCATCGACCCGGGCCGATCGTCGCGCCCCTTGGCGACGAACCTCCCGGTGAGCAGCGCCATCAACCCTGCCGCTACGGCAAACGTGCCTGCATCAACGAAGAA
>CAZKJJ010000448.1:0-2473 GCA_964553055.1 uncultured Acidimicrobiia bacterium | reverse complement strand
GCGCAGGGGTGGTTCGACTACTGGGCCGCCGAGAGGGAGCGCTGGTATGTGGACCTTGGCATGTCCGAGGCGAGCCTCCGCCTCCGGCCCCACGAGGCAGAAGAGCTGTCGCACTACGCGGCTCAGACGGTCGACGTCGAGTACCGCTTCCCCTGGGGCTGGGACGAGCTGGAGGGGATCGCCAACCGGACCGACTTCGACCTGCAGGCCCATGCCGAGGCGAGCGGCGAGGACCTGCGCTACTACGACCAGGAGCGGGAGGAGCGGTTCTTTCCCTACGTGATCGAGCCGGCCGCCGGAGCGACCCGAACGACGTTCGCCTTCCTGCTCGACGCGTACGACACGGAGGAGGTAAGGGGGGAGACGCGGGTCGTGCTAAGGCTCCATAGGCGGCTCGCCCCCTACCAGGTGGCGGTCCTGCCGCTCTCTGGCAAGCTGGAGACCGAGGCTGCCAAGGTGGCTGAGCTGCTGCGTCCCCACTTCATGTGCGAGTTCGACACGACCCAGTCGATCGGCAGGCGCTACCGGCGGCAGGACGAGATAGGCACGCCGCTGGCCGTCACGTTCGACTTCGAGTCCCTGGAGGACCAGGCGGTCACGATCCGTGACCGCGACACCATGGATCAAGACCGCGTCCCGATCGACGGTCTGGTCGAGGTCCTGGCAGCGCGCCTGGCGTAGCTCTCAGACTGCCAGGTTCTGACAGTCGGCCCTACACGGACGTTTGCTGTTCTGTAGGGTCGGAGCAGGCTCACTGGCGCGTGGCTCGCGCCTGAGCGATGTTTCGAGTGATTGGAGAGACCTATGAGAAAAGCCGCGTGGCTGACCCTGGGAGTCTCGCTGATGCTTATCGCTGCCGCCTGTGGCGGCGAAACGGTCACGGAGACGGTCATTGTGACGGTCCCGGGTGAGGTCATCACTGAGACTTCCATCGTCGAGGTGGAAGTCCCGGCCGAGACAGGAGTAGTCAGCGTTCTCGGCACGTGGGGCAACGAGGTCCAGTACTTCCAGCAAACCTATCAGCCGTTCGTGGACGAGACGGGAATCGGAGTCTCGTTCGAGGGTACGCGCGACCTCCCAGCGGTCCTCACGACGAGGTTGACAGCAGGCAACCCGCCTGATCTTGCAGTTATGCCGAACCCCGGTCAGATGAGGGAGTTCGTGGACCAGGGTGCACTCGTCGATCTCGGCACTGTCCTGGACATGGACTACGTGAGCGCCAGCTACACGGAGGCAGTCCTGGGGACGGGTACTGTGGGCGGGACGCTGTACGCGCTGCCGTTCAAGCTCGACGTCAAGAGCTGGATCTGGTACGTACCGGCCAACTTCGAAGCGGCCGGCTACGCGATTCCCACAACCTGGGACGAGCTAGTCGCGCTATCCGATCAGATCGTGGCCGATGGAGGCACTCCATGGTGCGTGGGCTTCGAGTCAGGCGCGGCCAGCGGATGGCCTGCCACGGACTGGATCGAGGCGATCATGTTGAGAACAGGCGGGCTGGACACGTACTTCCAGTGGGTGAACCACGAGATCCCGTGGACGGACCCGGCCGTCGTCGACGCTTGGGAGAGGTTCGGCCAGATAATGCTCACTGAGGGGTACGTCTTCGGCGGGACGACCGGTGCGGTCGCGACAGCGTTCGACGCCATCGCCCCCCCGTTGTTCGCCGATCCGCCCGGCTGCTACATGATCAGCCAGGCGCTGTTCATCAAGGGAACATTCCCCACTGATGCGGTCGCGGGCGAGGACTACGACAACTTCCAGATGCCCGCTATCGACCCGCAGTACGGCGAAGCCGCGGAGTACTCGGGTGACATCATCGTCATGTTCAACGACACACCGAACGCCCGGGACTTCATCAACTACCTGTCCACGTCGGAGGCGCAGGACATCTGGGCCGCCACGGGAACCGGCATCTTCCCCAACGCAGATCCGTCTGTGTATCCGGATCCCTTCTTCACCAAGGCAGGAGAGCATCTGTCATCTGCTGCGGTGGCAGCCTTCGATGCCGGAGACCTGATGCCGACTGCAGTCGGCTCGGGAACCTTCTGGTCGGAGAGCCTGGAATACGTGACAGGGACGCCGCTCGACGACGTACTGGCCACTATCGAGGCGAGCGCCGTGGACGCGTACGGCGAGTGACTTTGTCTTGAACTGAACACAGGAGGGGAGGGCCAAGTCCTCCCCTCCTTGCTTTCCCCGGACGAGCCCCCGCAACGTTTGCTAGGTTCGCCTGAGGTGGCGCAAGGGACACGACTAGATGGGTGACATCGTCTCGAGAGTCGGCTCCGCGCTGCTGGCCGTGCTGGTCGGATCTGGGTTCGTTCTGCTCATCTACGTCGTGGGCGACCTTGTGTTGCAGAGGTTCTTCTCAGACAAGACGCAGACGAAGATCCGACCCTGGCTGTACATCGGGCCGACACTTCTCCTCCTCGGTGTGTTCCTGGTCTACCCCGTCGTCGACACCGTCAGG
>CAZKJJ010000447.1:0-2487 GCA_964553055.1 uncultured Acidimicrobiia bacterium | reverse complement strand
GCTCCGGAGCGATCCCAAGGCCGCGGTCGATCACGACGGGAGCCGTGGTATCGGTTGCATCCTCGCCCCCGACGAGCAGCAATGCAGGAATTGTGACGAGGAGCACCGCAGCCGCTGCTGCGACGCCGACGAGCCACCCGGGGATACGGCGCCGCCGTGGCGGAGGAGCGAGCGGGAGTCTCACCGTGACGCGGGAAGGTGGCTCGACCTCGAAGTGGGCCGCCATCCCGGGCGGGATCAGCTCCTCTACCGGCGGAGCCAGCGAGTCGGCGTACAGAGTGAGCTCTCTGATCTCCGCGGCGATGCCTTTAGCCATCGTCGACCCCCAGTCTCTTGCGCAAGCGAGGCATGGCGCGGTCGATGTGCGCCTGCACCGTGGAGAAGGTCACTCCCCACAACTCGGCTACCTCGGTCACCGTCCACCCGTAGCCGTGAACGAGGACCACGGCGGCTCGCTGGCGGTCGGAGAGGCTCGACACGGCTTCCACCAACCCCGGCTCGAACCAGTGCGAGCCATCGGGTGCGTTGGGCAGCTCGAAGGGAGGCGGCCTGCGGAAGACCCCCCTGCGGGCATTGCTCTGCCCCACCCGGTAGAGATACCCCGCAGGGTTCCGCATCGCGGCGATCCGATCCCAGTTCTCCCACGCATAGGCGAGCGCCTCGGCGGTCACCTCGCTACCGACATCGGGACCGTAGGCGGCGATGAGCGCTTGTCGCAGCGGACGGGCAACGCGTTCGACGAACGACGTGAACGTCTGCTGCTCCTCGCTCACCGTCACCGTGATGCTCCAATCCCGCATACATCGATAGAGCATCTCCGAGAGGCTCTTCGCGACGCGACGGCACCATAGAACGCCGCCACCTTCGGTACCGTGGCTGCGGCCCCCGACCACGAGGAGTCATGACAGACGACGATGCGCTCGAGATGCCCGATGGGCGAGACCTGATCAGAACGATGGGATGGACGCCGCTGCCCTATTCGTGCGTCGGGCTGGCTCGCAAGACGACCGCAGGCGGGCGGAACACGGTGTGGTCCTGGCTGATCCTCGTACCGTGGTCTTCGGACTCGAAACCGTGGCTCGACGGCGCCAAGGTCCTGACCGCATCCACGCTCTCCGAGGAGGAGGAACGCGAGCAGGTGTTCGCCTACTTGCGCGAGCTCCTCGACGAGCGGTACGGCGAGACCGTCGGCAACCGTGCGGTCGACGAATTCATCCGCAGCATCCAAGAGGAGGAGTGAGCCGAAGCAGGCGTCGCCGTGACGCTGCGGGATCGGCCGTGGACCCGCAGACCACGAGTCGAACAGAACGCACCGATCCCTCTGCCATCGTCACGCGGGGCCGGGAGCGGAACCCGGAACTCGGAGAGGTTTGAGACGGCGTCCTGATGCATCCGGGTAGTGGGTACGGGGAAGATAAGGTGGGTGTATGTCCGGAAGCGTGCGGGCCACGCTGGTTCTTGCGGTGGCAGTGCTGCTGGCGACAGCGCTGGTATCCGTGGCGCTCGCCGATGTCGAGCGCCATCAGCTCACCAGCTACACGCTCGAGATCGACAGCCTCAATGATGACAGCGGCCTCACACACACCTTCGATGTCACGTACAACCCGTGCGATGACTCGTTCCTTGGCACGGGCATTGCCCATCACGAGAACGAAGGGAAGGAGTCACTGAGCGAGTTCGACCTCAGTGACCACACGCTGACTTTCCGATCGGACTACGACTTCATGACCTACACCTGGTACCCATCGTTCACCCTGAACGACGATCAAACCCTGACCTTCCACGACGGAGCCGGTCCCGACAACGTGTTCGCTGCCACCGGAACCTGGTCGATGGAGTCGACCGACTACCGCAACCACGGCGAATACGTCGCCCAAAACCATGACTCGGCGCCCGATGCCGCCCACTCGTGCATAGGGATGCCGGTCCACGCTCACGGTGCGGGCGTCGAGGGTGCTGTTAACGGCAAGGTCACCATCTGCCATGTCAACGGCTCGACCGGAGCGGCACCATCGCCAGTCGGACCGGACCCAAGCGACACCATCACTTACGGGCGCAGCATCACCGTCGCGGTCCAGGCGTATCGATCCCACATGGCGCACGGCGACGGCGAGGTCGAGTTCAATCCCACCGACCACCAGGACTTGTGGATCTACGGCGAGGCCCTCGGTGTGGCAGGGAACTCCAATTGCGCCTTCAACGTCGCCATCACGCCCGAGGGCGTCAGCGGCGAGAACGGCAACGGAGCAGGACCCGACTCGGGCAACACCAACGGTGTGGTCGAGGAAACAACGATCTGTCACAAGGGGAAGAAGACCCTCACGGTCGGAGATGCCGCGGTCGCGGCGCACCTCAACCACGGGGATGTAGTGGGCGCCTGCCCGTAGAGGCCACCTCGACCGCGACCCGGGACGCTGGCTATGCTTGGCGTTGAGTAGGGCCCGACGGCCATTCACCGGAGCGCTTGGGGGGCGTCCATGGCCGAGT
>CAZKJJ010000446.1:0-2490 GCA_964553055.1 uncultured Acidimicrobiia bacterium | reverse complement strand
GATGACATCGAGTCGAAGGGTGTTGCAGAGGTCCTCGTGGCGAAGCACCGATCCTGCGCGGTGGGCAGGGTCGATATGACGTTCCTCCCAGAGTTCACGTTGTTCACAGACATGGGTAGGGACGTGGCGGCCTGATTGGCCCGGCAGCCCGTCTAATCGACCGATTCGAGCGCTCTTCGGACGCATCACTCCGTGAACCAGCTGGCGGGTTCGCTCTCATCACTACTCGCATCAATCGGCTTTGGGGCCCGTGACGCCCAACGACCCGTACCTGGACTCTCCAGCGCCACTTCCCCGTCCCATTGCAGATGGGAGATCGGGGTCCCAGGGCATGAGCTCCTTCAGGTCTAGGCGCCTACCTGAGTCTTCGACGCGGAGGCCCGGCTCGTGAAACCGCGACGTCGGGCGGCTATGGGGCGCAGCGACCTTCCCCGGTGCCGCACCGCCGTCTCCCGGTAGAGCTCGACGTACTGTCGAGCCATTCTTTCGGCCGAGAAGCGCTCCTCGGCGGCCTTTCGGCAGCCGGCTCTGTCGATCTCACCCAGCCGCCTTGCGGCGGAGACCATCTCGGCTCTGCTCCCACAGAGGAATCCGGTCTTCCCGTCGTCGACGATCTCCCGAGCAGCACCGCGAGGGTAGGCGAGGACAGGAGTTCCACACGCCAGTGCCTCGATCACGACGAGGCCGAACGGCTCGGGCCAGCTGATCGGGAAGATGAGCCCCATTGCCCCCGCCAGCAGGTTCAGCCGCTCTTCGTGAGCGACTTCGCCGAGGTACGTCATCGACCCGTCCAGCACCGGTTCGATCTGCTCTCGGAAGTACTCGACCTCTTCAGGCTGTCTCATCTTGGCGGCGATGAGCAGGGGCAGTCCAGCCCCACGGGCCACCTCGACGGCCTCGCGCACACCCTTGTCAGGGGTCATGCGACCGAGAAAGAGCAGATAGCCTCCCGCACCTCCGCCGAGTGGGAACTCGTCGACGTGGATCCCGTGGTGGATCACCCGTGCGATCGGCACGTCGCCTGCCTGCGAGCTCTGATGGCTCGAGATCGCTGCGATCCTGGCCCACCTGGACGCATGTCGGTAGATGGACTCCGTCTCCGGGGTGAAGGGATTGTGGGCGGTGGCCACCAGAGGCACATGGCGATCAGCCAGCAGCGGGCCGAGGAGGGTGTGGTCGTGCACGACATCGAAGTCCCGGGCACGCTCATAGGCCGCGAGAACGTGGGCTGCTTCAGCTGCAATCAGTCCCATGGGACTGACAGGCTCCTGGTAGAGCCAGGCGACGGGAACAGGACAGGTGGAGTCGCCCGTCGCCCAGAGCAGGACCTCATGCCCCGATTCCACGATGGCACGTGCCAGATGGTCGAGCACCGTCTCCGTCCCCCCATACGCTCGGGGCGGAACGGAGACCCACGGCGTCGAAACGAGCAGGACCCTCATCGGTCGACCTCGCGGCGAGACGTCCTTGGAGGGGCCACGTACGTCATGGAACTCCTACCAGGCGGAGCGTGTCAGCTTCCCGTCTCCACCGACAGGGGCTTCTTTCCCTTTTCCCCACCGCAGCGGGGTGCAACCATGGGAGCGAGCTGTGACCGACCCGTTGGGTACGTCGTTCGCCGGCATGCTGCTCTCCTGGGATGGTCCCGCGAGAGACGGGACGTGGCAGGAAGAGCTCGAGGACCGGATCGTCTCCGCCTGCGACGACGGCTTCTCCACGGCGGTCGTCAGTCGATCGCCGCTGGAGGAGTTCGAGCGTCTCACCTCGGCCCGACCAGGGGGTCCTGGGAGGCTCTTTCTCTGTGCCAACGACGCTCGAGACGGCTACCAGCTGACCTCGAAGGGTTGCGAGCTGATGTGGAGGTCGGGGACCCGAGCCACGGGAGCTCCCCTCCGTCGTGCCGGGCGGTGGGCGATCGACGTCCTGCACGGGCTGGGGATCGGCCCCGGGATCCTTCTGGTCTTCGGATGGTGGTTCGGGAACAGAGAGAGGCGAGGACCAGATTCGGAGCTGCTGATGGCGGAGACGGAGCGATGCACCTTCGTCTCCATTGGCGAGGAGCGCGACGGAACGACAGAACCTGTGCTCCACCTCGGAAGAGGGTGGGAGACAGTGGTGGAGGTTCTCGATGACCAGCAGCGGCGCCGGCGGAGCGGAAGGGTGCCGGCCATCGATCGCGATCCGGCATGGACGCTGGTCGTGGACGGTTCCACCCCCGGCATTCCTGAGGCACACAACAGCCTCCTCAGCCTCTCGAACGGACGAATCGGAACCAGGGGAGCGACCCCCGACCAGCAGGCGGCGCAGTGGCCTCAGGTGATGGCGGCGGGAGTCTACGACGAGACAGAAGAGGGCCACGTCGTCTACCTTCCGGCCCCGAGCTGGGCGATGGTTCCACTCGGTTCCGACTCGATGCCATCCAGCCGGGTGTTGGATCTCTTCACCGGGTTGCTGCTGAGCGAAGGTGAATCGTCTCGGTCAGCCCAATTC
>CAZKJJ010000445.1:0-2497 GCA_964553055.1 uncultured Acidimicrobiia bacterium | reverse complement strand
CCTCGAGAGACTCGCGGGCTATCCGCTGCTGCTTCTCCACCCTGAGCGGGGAGATCGTCCTGAGGTTGTGGAGCCTGTCCGCCAGCTTGATGAGCAGCACACGGACGTCCTGTGCCATGGAGACCACCATCTTCCTGATGCTCGCCGCCTGTGCCTCCTCAGGCGAGGAGAAGCTGACTCTGTCGAGCTTCGTGACGCCGTCGATCATGCCAGCCACCTCTGATCCGTAGAGGGCCTCCAGCTGGGCGAGCGTCAGGTCTGTGTCCTCGATGGTGTCGTGAAGCAGAGCAGCGATGATGGTGTCCTCGTCGAGCCCGTACGTGGCGAGGATCTCAGCCACGGCCATCGGGTGGCTGATGAACGGCTCACCCGACTTCCGCATCTGGCCGTCGTGCTTCTGTTGGGCGAGCTCGTAGGCGGTGATGATCCTGTCTGCCGAGGCGCCAGGATGGTGCTCCTCGTAGATCTTGAGCAGGCCATCCAGCTCGACTCTGGCGGCGTCGGTGGGCCTCGTGACATCAGTCGTCATAGACGACCATGGAATGGAATGGAAGGCCGTCGAGCTTGGCCCGACCCTCCAAGAACCCGAGCTCGATGAAGACGCTGATCCCCACGACCTGTGCTCCCAACGACGCCAGCAGTCTGCTGGCCGCGGCAGCGGTGCCACCTGTGGCGAGCACGTCGTCGACGATCAGCACCTTCTCCCCAGGGACGGTGGCGTCCACATGGATCTCCAGCGCGTCGGAGCCGTACTCCAGTTGGTATTCCTCACGTTTGGTGTGAAAGGGCAGCTTGCCTGGCTTCCTGACAGGCACGAACCCCGCCCCGAGGACGTCTGCGACAGGCGAGGCGAGTATGAAGCCTCTGGCTTCGATGCCTGCCACCTTGTCGACTCCTGAAGATCGAAAGGGATCAGCCAGCCCATCGACGACTGTCGCCAGGGCCTGCCTGTTGGCGAGCACAGGGGTGATGTCCTTGAAGACGATCCCGTCCTCTGGGAAGTCGGGCACATCCCTGATCAGAGTCCTGAGGCTTTCGGCGTCCACGAGACGATTCTACGGCGGTCAGTCGCCGCTTTCCCCCACGTCGACGGTCACTTCCTCTTGCGACGCTTCTTCGGCGGCCTTGGCGTGGCCTCGGAGACCGGTAGCGGCCGCACAGGCGCTCTGGCTGCACCTACGGGCACGGTCTCGGGGACGTCTTCGACCCTCGCGAGCTTCCTCCTGACGCGTATCCATGTCTCCTCCCGCTCCTTCATCACGGCCAGCAACGGGGAGGCGACGAAGATCGAGGAGTACGTCCCCGCGGCGATGCCAACGAAGAGGGCGAGCGCGAACTCCTGGAGGGGCGCCGCACCGAGCAGGTAGGAACCCACGAAGAGAAGGCTCCCGACTGGCAGCAAGCTGGTCAGCGAGGTCATGATCGAGCGCAGCAACACCTCGTTCATGGAGACGTTGACGACCTCGCTGTACGTGAGCCTGCCCTGCGCCTCGATCTCGTTCTCCTTGACCTTGTCGAAGACGACGACTGTGTCATAGAGCGAGTACCCCAGGATCGTCAGCACCGCGATCACCGTGGCAGGCGTGACCTCGAATCCGAAGATCGAGTACGCGCCGAACGTGATGACGAGGTCGTGGAACAGCGCCGCCAAACCAGCCAACGCCATCTTCCATTCCCAGCCGAACCTCCACGAGATGAACAGGGAGGCGATGACCAGGAACACCGAGAGGGCGCGAAGCGCGGAATTCGATATCTGGGCACCGAACGTTGGACCGACGGAGACGATGCTGGCTTCCGAGGGTGTGGCTCCCGCTACCCCCGTGACGACATCGACCAGCTCTTCCTCCCTGTCTGCTGAGAGCGCCTGCGTCTGGACCCGGACTGCGGCGCCGCCGTCCAGCAGCTGGATCTTGGCGTCCGCCATGCCAACCGCAGAAAGGGCAGCCCTGAGCTCGCCGACCTCTGCTCCCTCGGTGTTCGGTGCTTGCACGGAGACTCCGCCTCTGAAATCGAGGCTGAGGTTGAGCTGACGTCCCGCCAGGCTGGCGATCGAGAGACCCAAGAGAACAGCAGAGAGCAGAAACCAGGTCCTGCGTCGCCCCACGAAGTCGACGTGCGTCTGTCCGTAGTAGAGGCTGCGGAGATAGTTCATGACGGCTCAGGCAACGCGGCTGCGCCTCTGATGCTGAACGATCCCCGCTCAGCCAACCATGTCGAGGCCATCCAGGCGACCGCGGGCCGTGTGAAGAAGTAGGCGACGATCACATCGATAATGGTGGCGATCCCCAAGGCGAGCGCGAAGCCCCTGACAGGCCCTATGGCGAGAGCCCAGAGCAGCAACGCGGCGAGAAACGAGACGGTGTCCGCCGTCAGGATGGTCCGGAACGCCCGACCGAATCCCTCGTTGGCTGCGGCCCGTACGTTCCTGCCCTTGCGCACCTCTTCCTTGATCCGCTCGAAGTAGACGATGTATGAGTCTGCGGTGATGCCGATCGCG
>CAZKJJ010000444.1:0-2500 GCA_964553055.1 uncultured Acidimicrobiia bacterium | reverse complement strand
AATCTGAGCGTATTCCACTCAAATCCGAGGGAGTGATCAGTCGGTCTCCGCGGCGGCGGCGGGGAGCTGGAAGCCGGCGATGGTGCCACCGCCGGGAGCGGCTCTGACCCAGGCCTCGCCTCCGTGCGCTTCGACGATCTGGCGTACGATGGCCAGGCCGAGGCCAGAGCCCGGAGTCGTGCGAGCTTCCGCCGATCGGTAGAAGCGCTCGAATACATGAGGCACGTCCTCCGGCGCGATGCCGGAACCGTGGTCCCGCACCGTCACGCGACCTTCCTTCACTTCCACTTCGATCGGGGCCTCCCCCGGACTCCACTTGGCGGCGTTGTCCAGGAGGTTCCGCACTGCCCGATCGAGCATCACCGGCCTGCCGTCGACCAGGGTCGGCTCCGAGCCCAACACGATGTCGCGACCGGTTCGACGAATGGCCAGCTCGACGCTCTCGGCCACCAACTCGTCGAGCCGGAGTCCGGATTGGGTGGCCTCGGTCGGGTGGGCGTCTGTTGCGAGCTGTACGAGCTCCGTGACGAGGGACGTGAGCTCTGAAAGCTCCAAACGCACGTCAGCCAGCAGCAGCTCCCTGTCGGATGGATCCATGTCGGTCGTCTTGGCGAGCACCTCGAGGTTCGTCCGAAGGCTCGTGATCGGCGTTCGCAGCTCGTGCCCTGCGTCGATGACGAGCTGTTGCTGCTGCCTTCTCGAGGCGGCGAGCGCCGCGAGCATCGTGTTGAAGCTTCGCGCCAGGCGTGCCAACTCGTCGTTGCCTGCGACTTTGATGGGGGCTGCGAGCTCCTGTGTCTCAGCGACGTGCTCGGCGGCCGCCGTCAGCTGGCCCACTGGCACGAGGGCCCTGCCTGCGACGAGCCAGCCGACCGCTGCGCTGAACCCCACGCCGACCGCGCCGATCAGCAGCAGCGCGTTGCGGAGGTCTGTGAGAACAGCGTTCGTCTCGGCGAGGCTTCTTGCGATCTGGAGCAAGCCGATGTTCGGGATGGAGGCCGTCACCATTCGGTGAGGTTCGCCTTCGACGTCGACGTCGCGAAGCAGTGGACCGTCCGCACCCTGGGACACAGCGAGGTCGAGCCTTGTGACGGGGAGGGAAGGCGCTCCGCGGACCGCAAGCATGAGCTCGCCTCTGAGGTCGACGATCTGCACGATCGAGTCGGTCCCCACGAGACCCGACAGCGGGAACTCGAAGCCAGGGCGGAAGGGCCGAGGGAACCTGTCGCCATCGAGGTCGGGGACGAGGTCGACGATCGATGCTCGGGCCACCAGAAACTGATCGATCTCAGAGCGAAGCTCTCGCCTGGCGAAGAAGAAGATCGTGAGCGAGACCACCGCCACCGCCAAGGCGACCGCGCTCGCCACGAGGAGCGTGAGTCGGAGCCTCAGCGTCATGACTCACGAGCCACATAGCCAACGCCCCGCACGGTGTGGATGAGGCGGTGCTCGCCGCCTTCTTCCGTCTTCCGTCGCAGATAGCCGACGTACACGTCGAGCGAGTTGGATGTCGTCTCGAAGTCGTAGCCCCATATGCGCTCGTAGATGAGGTCCCGCGTCAGGACGATGCCTGCGTTGTGCATGAGCAACTCGAGCAGGTCGAACTCCGTCTTGGTCAGGCTGATCGTGCGGCCGCCACGGTGCACCGTCCTGGTGCTCGGGTCGAGTGTGAGGTCCGCGACCTGCAGCGTGGTGCTGGGCGAGACGACACTCGTCCTGCGGAGCAGGGCTCTGAGTCTGGCGAGCAGCTCCTCGAGCGCAAAGGGCTTGACGAGGTAGTCATCTGCTCCGGCGTCGAGACCCGCAACCCGATCAGAGACCTCCTGTCGGGCGGTGAGTATCAGGATCGGTGTGTGGTCTCCTCGAGCCCTCAGCCTGCGACACACGGTCAGGCCGTCCACGTGCGGCATCATCACATCCAAGACGATGGCGTCCGGCTGCTCGGAAGCCACCCACTCGAGGGCCTCCGCTCCGTCAGCTGCCATGTGTACGTCGAATCCCTCGAAGCGGAGCGCCCGGTCGAGGGCATCCCTCACACCGCGATCGTCCTCCGCTACGAGTATGCGCGCCGTGCTGTCTGACACATCGACCCCGGGCGGGATCGTAGAGCGTGCGCCGCTGATGCTTGCCGACAACAGACATCGAGCATCGCGGTGCCCCTTCAGAGCCGGCTGAAAGCTGCCTAAGAACCAGATGAGATTCCCGGCTGGGAGCTTCTGATTTCTTAGGGCCTTCTCATCCTTCGTTCAGGGAACCCTCATGAGGGCCTGTCACCGTGTGGATGTGAGCTCTGGAAGGAGTCTGAGATGCGACGCATTCTGATCGGCACGGCTAGCGCGTTGGTTCTCCTGACAGGAGGGTTGGCCGCGGCTGCCATCTTGACAGGGGAGGCGGCAGCCCAGGATGCCGAGGATCCGTCTGCGCCCAGTGACGACTCCCGCTTCGGGACGTTCGTCGGTGAAGCCCTCGAGGGTCTGGTCGGCGAGGGCGTCATCACAGC
>CAZKJJ010000443.1:0-2502 GCA_964553055.1 uncultured Acidimicrobiia bacterium | reverse complement strand
TGGATCGAGCCCATCTATTCCCCCGGGGAGCGCATCCCTCGAGCATCATCGCCCGGCTGCGGGAGAGCGTGACCGTGGGGGAGGCGCAGTCGGAGGTTGACATCCTATCCCGCCGCCTCCGACAGAAGCATACTCTGGAATACGACGCGGTTGGCAGCGGATTCCATTTCGTGGCCCAGCCCTATCTGGAGAACGTGGTGGGGTCGGTGCGACCGGCGCTCCAGGTGCTCATGGGAGCGGTGGGATTGGTACTTCTGATTGCTTGTGCCAACGTGGCCAACCTGCTTTTGGCCCGAATCACCGGACGGGAAAGGGAGATCGCCATCCGGGCGGCGCTGGGGGCCGGGCACGGGCGGATTCTTCGGCAGATGCTGACGGAGTGTCTCTTGTTCAGCCTTCTGGGAGGGCTTGGGGCACTCGTCGTGGCACGATGGGCCTTCCGGGCTCTGGCTCTACTCCATCCGGAGAGCCTGCCGCGGATGGGAGAGGTCGACCTCGACGCGACGGTGCTCACGTTCAACCTGGGTCTGGTGGTACTCACCACGCTCATCGTTGGAGGCATCCCAGCCTTCAGAATCTTGGGTATGACCTGGTCCCAGAAGCTCAAGGAAGGCGGTCGACAGGGCGGCGGTGCCAGTCGTTACAAGAGTCGGGCGGCTCTGGTGGTAACTGAAGTGGCGCTCGCTACGGTCCTCCTGGTGGGTGCGGGACTGTTGATTCGCAGCTTTCAGCACCTGCTGACGGTCGATCCCGGCTTTCGTCCCGAGAAGATCCTAACCTCGCAGGTGACCTTATCATCGGAACGGTATCCCGATGCGGCCGCCCGCGCCGAGTTCTTCCGACGGCTGATGGACGAGCTGGAATCACAGCCCGGTGTGATTTCAGCGGCTGCCATCAACATGCTTCCCATGTCGGGCAGACGTACCGACTGGTACCTGATGGCCGAGGGCTATGAGCCAGCCGACGCCAACGCCGAATTCATCGAGTATCGGCACGTGACTCCCAATTACTTCAAGACACTCGGGATTCCGTTGGTCCGCGGTCGTACATTCACGAATCACGACACCATCGGGTCGCAGCAAGTGGCCATCCTGAGCGAGTCGCTGGCAAGAAGGTTCTGGGGCGACCAGGATCCCATCGGCCGCCGCGTTCGCCCGGGCGGTCCCGAATCCACCGATCCGTGGCACGTCGTAGTTGGCGTGGTGGGTGAAGTGTACCATTCCGGCGCGCGACAGGGAGAGGTCCCGATCTGGTACCACTCGGCCTATCAAACCCTATATAGATCCATGAGCCTGGCGGTGCGCACCACCGGCGATCCCGCCCGGGCGATTCGCGTGGTCAAGGATGCCGTGGCCCGGATCGATCCCTACCAACCCATTTATCACACCCACGAAATGACCGAGATGGTGAGTGACTCCCTCTCACAGGAGCGACTCAACACCAATCTCCTGATTGCCTTTGCGGGACTGGCGTTGGGGCTGGCGGCCATCGGCATCTACGGCGTGATTGCCTACTCGGTCAGCCAGCGGACGCAAGAAATCGGGATGCGGATGGCGCTGGGAGCACCGAGCCATCGAGTGCTCCGCGACGTGCTGGGCGAGGGTTTGAGGCTGGTGCTGGCGGGGCTCGGCATCGGGATTACCACGGCACTCGTGCTCACGCACTTTCTGAGTTGGCTTTTCTTTGGCGTGGAGAGCCATGACCCGATCACGTTCGCTGGGGTGGTCGTCGTGCTTGGGTTTATCGGTCTGATGGCCTGTCTGCTGCCGGCGCGCCGTGCCTCGCGTGTGGATCCCTTGGTTGCGCTGCGATACGAGTAATGCTCCCAATCCACGTATCTGACCTACCGTCTCCCTCCCCTCCATCTGCATCGCTCCTGCGAAGAGCACGGTCTCAAAGCACAGGCGGTCGTTCAGGAGGCGATCGCACAGTGGTTGGAAGATGCGGAGGATCTGGCGTTGATCGAGGAGCGCCGACGCGGTCCGTGGGTCGAGTGGGAAGAGGTCCGAGACGAAGTATAGGGTCCTTCTTCACGCGGCCGTCCCCAAGGAGCTCAGGAGACTCCCTGCCAAGGTTCGCGACCGGGCAAAGGCGACCATCGATTAACCGCGGCCCAACCAGTAGAGTAGGCACGGACAAGCCGAACGAGATGCCCCTACCGAGAATGACGATCCGTGCTGAAGGAGCTCGTGACGGCAGCTGCCGGTCCAGCGCTCCGCGGTTCCGTTCTGCGCGGGTGTCAAGCCGTTCTCCACGGGTTCGTCAAGGCGGGAGTTATCGGCAGGCAGCGGTGACGCCACCGGTACCCACTGACGGAGGCCCCGGCGCTCGAACGCCTTGCTCTATCGACGGGTGCGACCGTCGAAGCGGACCAATACGTCTTTGCCTGCGGACCGTGGCTCGGAAAGCTCTTTCCTGACGCCATCGGAGACAAGATTCAACCAACCCGCCAAGAGGTCTTCTACTTTGGGACGCCGCGCGGCGACAACCGCGATCTCGAGA
>CAZKJJ010000442.1:0-2505 GCA_964553055.1 uncultured Acidimicrobiia bacterium | reverse complement strand
AAGACCCCGGCTGCTGCCATCCAGGCAGGAGCCGAGACGATCCTGACCGCACTCGAGGACGACCCAGAGGCGGCGCGCCACTTCGCGGCGCGGGTCCTGGACAACGCGCTCCGCCTTTCCAGGATCGTCGGCGATCTGCTCGACCTCTCCCGTCTCGAGACCCAGCAGCCGGACCGCCACCCTGTCTCCCTGGCCGAGGTGGTACAGGACGAGATCGGTCGGCTTGGTGACAGGTCACGCCAGCTCTCCTGGGAAGGTCAGGACCTCGTCGTCGACGGGGACAGAGCCGATCTGGCCCTGGCCATCCGCAACCTGCTCGACAACGCGATTCGGTTCACCTCCGATGGGGGCCATGTGTGGGTTCGGGTCGGCCGCCGCGATGGAGCGGCGAGCATCGAAGTGCAGGACGACGGCGTCGGCATTCCCCGAAGCGACCTTCCTCGCGTCTTCGAGCGCTTCTACAAGGTGGACGCGGCTCGGTCTCGGTCCAGGGGAGGTACGGGACTCGGCCTCGCGATCGTCAAGCACGTTGCCGAGGAGCACGGCGGGGGAGTGGAGGCAGACAGTGTCCTCGGGGAGGGATCGACGTTCAGGATTCTGCTCCCGATTCCCGAGGAGCCTGCGTAACCGCCGGTTCATCGGAGCTTCATCCGGAGGTTGCCTCAGCGCCGTAGCTTCACAGGATGAACCGGGTTCGTGCCACCCGAAGGGGTACATCGGAGGTCATCTCCGAGTTCATCGGAACAGCCTTCCTGCTGGCAGCGATCGTCGGTTCTTCGACTTCCGCCCAACGGCTCACCCCTGACGCCGGGCTCCAGCTCCTCATTGGAGCGGTGACAACGGGCGCGGTGCTGGCGGCAGTGATCGTCACCCTCCAGCCCTTCTCTGGCGCCCACCTGAATCCCGCCGTCACGCTTACGGAGGCAGCGCTGGGGGCGGTGTCCCTCGGCCTGGTGATCAGATACGTCATCGCCCAGGTGGCAGGCGGGCTCGCTGGGACGATCCTCGCCAACCTCATGTTCGGGTCCGACGCGATGTCGATATCCGAGGTCGAACGCAGCGGCGGCGGGATTCTGCTGGGGGAGAGCATCGCCACTGCGGGCCTGATCCTCGTGATCGTCACGTTGGCCAGGTCGGACAGGCAGGCTTGGATAGGTCCTGCCGTCGGCGCCTACATCGCAGGCGCCTTCTTCTTCACCTCCTCGACCGCATTCGCCAACCCCGCCGTGACCCTCGGACGCATCTTCACGGACGCTCCTGCAGGTATCGCTCCCTCCTCCGTGCCCCTGTTCCTGGGCGCCGAGGTCCTCGGCATCGCCCTGGCCCTAACCCTCGTCCTTCTGCTCGACACCCGTCGCTGAGCCTCACGCCCCCCGCCCCGAGGACAGGGGAGGTCACGAGGGGTGAGTGTCCTGCAAGTTGACATAAGGAGGATTATGGGCTCGCCACGGAAGGACCACGATCACGTGCCAGAATACGTCACGTGACGAAACCCCGCTGCGCATGGTGCGGCGCCGAGTTCACCCGCTCGCCCGGCCCCGGACGCCCCAGGCTCTACTGCCGCAGGAGCCACCGACAGCGCCACCACGAAGCCAGGGTGCTGGGGTCACGTATGGGCCTCGCGCCAGACGACGTCGTCATCGACCGCGCCGTTTACCTGGAGTTGCGGGATCAGCTTTACGTCATGCAGGCCGCGTTGGAGGATGCTGCGCTGGACCTGGGCCAGGGGCGCGATCCTCTCGAGGTGGTCGAGGAGCTGAGGGCTGCAGCGCGTCCGCTGGTCAGGCTTCGCTGGGATCCCAAAGCTGTGGGGAGCTGAGGACAATTGCGTCACGTGACGAAATGAGGGCAAAGGCGGCAGCTCACCCACGGGTGACCGTCGTGGGCAGCATCAACCAGGACCTGGTGGTCAGCGTTCCTCATCTGCCGGCCGCCGGTGAGACGGTCGCCGCTCTGGGCCACACCCGCTTCTGGGGTGGAAAGGGCGCCAACCAAGCCGTGGCGGCGGCGCGGCTCGGGGCGAGCGTGACGCTCATCGGCAACGTCGGAGGGGACGATGTCGGCTCCGAAGCGATGACGGTGCTGGCCTCCGAGGGCATCGACGTGGCGCATGTCCACAGGGACGCCTCGGCCTCGACCGGCCTGGCCGTCATCCAGGTTGCGGCAGGAGGCGCGAACACGATCGCCGTCACTGCAGGGGCCAACGGGAGCCTGACGCCTCAGCACGTCGAAGCAAGCGCGGACTCGATCGCCGCGGCGGACATCGTGCTGGTCCAACTCGAGATCCCACCCGCCACCGTGGAGGCTGTGGTGCACCTCGGCGGAGAGAAGGTCGTGCTCAACGCCGCCCCGGCCCGCTCCAACGCAGGTCTCGCGGCAGGGATCCTCGTCGTCAACGAGACCGAGTTGGCGTTGCTCGCGGACAGACCGGTCAGAAGCTCGCAGAACCACATGGTCTCAGACGCCCGCACGCTGGGGAACGCTGTGATCGTGACCATCGGCGCA
>CAZKJJ010000441.1:0-2508 GCA_964553055.1 uncultured Acidimicrobiia bacterium | reverse complement strand
CAACGTAGACAGCTGTAACCGCACCTGACACGCTCCTTCGGTCGTCGGTCTGGCGGCAGTGTTCGGTGCAGGCGGAGGCACGAGCTCCTATCGGGAGATAGAGGAGACGGACGTCATCATCCTCTGGGGCTCGAACGCCCGCGAGGCGCATCCGATCTTCTTCCATCACGTGCTGAAGGGCGTCCACGCAGGCGCCAAGCTCTTCGTGGTAGACCCGCGCCGCACCACCTCCGCGGCCTGGGCCGACCTGTGGCTCGGCATCGACGTCGGGTCGGACATCGCCCTCGCCAACGCCATCGGCAGAGAGATCATCAGCTCAGGGCTCACAGACGAGACGTTCGTCGAGAAGGCCACGACGGGATTCGAACGCTACCGCGAGAGCGTCGAGGCGTACACCCTCGACGTGGCTGAGCGAGCCACCGGTGTCCCGGCCGAGGCGATCGCGGAGGTGGCCCACGCCTACGGGCGTGCGTCCACGGCTCAGCTGTGCTGGACGCTCGGCATAACCGAGCACCACAACGCAGTCGACAACGTGGTAGCGCTCATCAACCTCGCGCTGCTGACGGGCCACGTCGGGCGCTATGGATCGGGGCTGAACCCACTCCGCGGCCAGAACAACGTCCAGGGCGGAGGCGACATGGGAGCCCTCCCCAACAAGCTGCCCGGGTTCCAAGACGTAGAGGATCCCGAGTCGAGGGCGAAGTTCGAGAAGGCTTGGGGGTCGCCGGTGCCTGCCGAGGCCGGCTGGCATCTCTCGCAGATGTTCGACGCCATGGGCCGGGGGGACCTCAGGTGCCTGTACGTCATCGGCGAGAATCCCGCTCAATCCGAGGCCCAGGCCGAACATGCCAGATCCCTGCTCGAAGGCCTGGATCACATGGTCGTGCAGGACATCTTCCTGACCAGGACGGCCCAGATGGCGGATGTGGTCTTTCCTGCCGCAGCCGACTGGTGTGAGGCCGATGGGACGGTCACGTCCAGCGAGCGCAGGGTCCAGCGGGTCAGGAAAGCACTCGATCCCCCAGGTGAGGCCAGGGACGACCTGTCGATCATCGCCATGCTGGCTGCCAGGATCGGACACGACTGGGGCCAACCGACGGCAGAGAACGTCTGGGACGAGCTCAGGGGACTCTCGCCGATGCACGCCGGAATGAGCTATCGGAGGTTGGAGGAGCTCGGAGGCATCCAGTGGCCTTGCTACGACGACCTGCACCCAGGAGAGCAGTTCCTGCACTCGAGGTTGTGGGCGGAACCCCGAGGTGGGCCACCTGCTCCCTTCCACGCCGTTGCCTGGGTACCTCCTCTCGACGAGCTCTCTGAGGATTACCCGATCCGTCTCACCACAGGCCGCAGGCTCGACTCATACAACACCGGAGTGCAGTCGGCGGGGTTCTCGTCTCCGATGCGCGGTCACGAGGCGCTCTGTCTCTCCCCCGAGGACGTGGCCGGTATGGGCCTTGCGGAAGGAGACCAGGTGATCGTCTCATCGAGGAGGGGCCACGTACGGGCTCCCGTGCACGTCGACCACTCACTGCGGACGGGGCTCGCGTTCATGACCCTCCACTTTCCAGACGACGTCGACGTCAACGCGTTGACGTCTGAGGCGTGGGATCCGAAGTCCGGGACTGCCGAGTTCAAGGCGACGGCTGTCAGAGTAGAGAAGGTCCGCTGAGATGGACCTGCGGCTCATGGCGGCGGTTCCCACAGCAGCTGAGCGGGCGGCCGTCGACAGGCTCCTCGGCATCCCCGAGACCGGCTGGGTGGGAGGACCGAGGTCACGGCTCGACGGGCACCTCGGCCGTTCGGGTGCCTCCGCCCGCAACCGCCGCCATCTGCTGCTTCCTGCGCTCCACGCCCTCCAATCGGACGTCGGGTGGATCAGCGAAGGTGGCCTCAACTACGCCTGTCAGCGGCTCACGGTCCCGCCTGCCGAGGCATATGGCGTGGCGAGCTTCTACGCGCTGTTCTCGACGGAGCCCCGACCGGATACCGTCCTCCACTTCTGCGACGACATCGCCTGCCTTCCGCACGGAGTCGACGAGCCGGAGGTACCTCCGGGAGCTTCGTGGGTCCGCTCGCCCTGCCTCGGGCTCTGCGACAAGCCACCGGCGGTGTTCGTGCAGCGGGTGGGCGCATCCGACGCCTCGGTCGGCGGGGCGACGTCAGAGGTGCTCGGTCGTCTTCTGGGGGGGGAGAAGCTGCCTGATGAGACGACGCCGGTCCCGCAGCTGGGAGACCCCGACCTTCGACTTCTGCGAAGGGTTGGCTCCGTCGATCCGTCCAACCTGGAGGCCTACCGTGCGTCGGGCGGTTACCAGGCACTCGAACGTGCCATCGAGATCGGGCCCGAGGCAGTCATCTCGGAAGTGGAGACATCGCGACTCCTGGGCAGAGGAGGCGCTGCCTTCCACGCGGGGCGCAAGTGGGCTGCGGTTGCCTCATCTCAGGCATCGGCCAGGTACGTGATCTGCAACGCTGACGAGTCCGAGCCAGGCACGTTCAAGGACC
>CAZKJJ010000440.1:0-2515 GCA_964553055.1 uncultured Acidimicrobiia bacterium | reverse complement strand
ATGGCGAGCTCGATGTGGAAGCCGTCGCCGGCTTCCTGGCATTGGCGAGGCCCAGCGCAGTCCTCGCGCCGGTTCGGGACGTGTGGGTGGTCGAAAGGGCGATTGGCCGCCTTCTGGCCCTTGGGTGGAGTGGCCCGGTCGGCAGTCGGACGCTGCACCGCCTGCTCTACGACCTGGCTCGATGGGCGGACCACGATGACGCGACCGCCGAACGGCTGCTGCGACACGCGCTCGAGTTTCCCGCCTCGCCGCTCCAGACGAGGCTGACGAGCCAGCGGCTCCGTCGGGTGTGCCAGCACCCCAGGGCGGGGTCGTGATCCTCAACGGTGGGCAGTAACACCTACAGGTCTTTCATTGTCAGGCCCATCCAGCCCACGAACCGCGACTCATCCTGTCGCTTCTCGTCGCCCCACGGCATGATGCGCATTCGGGGGCGGGTCAGCAGCAGGGCCCTGGACGCCCGGGTGACCGCGACGTAGGCGATGCGAAGCTCGTCAGAAAGGTCTTCCTGCCGAGAGCTGTTACGGTAGTCCGGTAGCGTGCCTTCGTTCATCCCCACCACAGCCACGGCCTTGAACTCCAGCCCCTTGGCAACGTGGATAGTCAACACGCGGATGCCGGGCCCCTCGATGACGCTCTTCCCCCCGAGAGCAATTTCCCCCAGTAGCCCACCGATGTTGCGGCTGTCTGGGAGGGTGTGTGCGGCGTATTGGTCCCAGCGCTCCAACAGCGTGTCGGCGTCCGCAGCGAGCAACGCCGCGCGGTCTTCCTCGCCTTCTGCCCGAGCCTCGTCTCCGACTGCCCGAAGCTGGGCGGCTAGGCGACGCATGAAGGCCCCCACATCACCCCTCGGTCCCTTGTCCAGGACCTCCACGAGCCCACGAACTCCGGGAGCCGACCTGGCAAGGCGAGCAAAGAACTCGGGCACGTCGAGCTGGGCAACCCCCGCGTCCAAGAGGTCGTCGGCCCACCGGGCCAGAATGGACTCCCGCGTCACCTCGTCAACGGGATTCTGGAGCACCTTCATTCCCTGAATCAGAAACTGGGCTTCGGGTGACTCGACGAGCTGTCGTCCAGCACGGAACAGGACCGGGACTCCCGCTGCCTCTAGGCATCTGATTACAGCCCCCAAACCGTACCGATTCCGGCACAGGATGCACACATCGGTGGGCGCGACCTGTGGGCTCTCGTTCCCGTACAGCGTTGAGGGGTCGAGACCTCCCCGCAGGAGTCCCTGGACCCACGCCAGGACCCCTTCTGCTTCAGCATCCTCATCGGGGTAGCTAGCGGCCTGCACGCTGCCCGGGGCGGGTTTGGCGGGCGACATGACCACCCGTGACACCGCCTTGGGGTTGTGCTCGACCAATTTGTTGGCGGCGTCGATGACCGCCTGGGCGCACCGGAAGTTCTCGCTGAGATTGTGCCGCTGAGCGTCGAAATCCTCCATGAAGGCTTCGAGCCACTTGTCGCTCGCCCCTGCGAATCGGTAGATAAATTGGTCGCTGTCGGCCACGAGCATCACGTTACCGTGGTCGTCGCCGCACATGGCCTTCAGGATCTCGTACTGAGCGCGGCTGGTGTCCTGCGCCTCGTCGACCATGATGTACCGGTACAGTCGGCGATAATGACGAGCAACCTTCGGCTTCTCGACCATCATCCGCCACGTCAGCCAAAGCAGATCGTCGAAGTCGCATGCGTGGTAGCGACGAAGCACCATGTCGTAAGCGGCATACGCTTCCGCGAGCGCCGGGTCTCCGGTGAACGACTCCGGTTCCCGCAACGCCCGCTTTGCGACCCCGATCCGCTCCAGCACGCCGCGCAGCTCCTTGCGGTCGGGAACGCCTAGACCCGCTTCTTCCATCGCGCGGGCGAGTACATCCAGCCTGTCACTGTCGCTGTCGTACACTGTCGTGTCCGACGGGAAGTCCACGAAGTGGCCGTAGTGCCGCAGTGCGTCCAGGCAGAAGGAGTGGAAGTTCCTGGCGTGGACCCGGTCGGCGCGATCTCCGATCGCGGAGCGCACGCGATGACGCAACGTCTCGGCGGCCTTGGTGGTGAAGGTCAGCCCAAGGATCCGGAACGTGGCGTCGGGTTCCCCTTCGAGCAGGCGGATAATGCGGTGGGTAAGAACCTGGGTCTTGCCGGATCCTGGGGGGGCGTGCACTAGATGGCATCCGTCCCGTAAGGCGATTAGGGCCTCTTGGCTCGGCGTCGGCGAGAAGGGGACGGTCACGGCGTGGCCCGTCGCGCGGTATCCAACCGGTCGAAGAACTCCGTGAAGAGACCCGGCAAGGTGCACTTCCCAGCGGCCTCACCGTCTACGATGCAAGAGGCTAGAAGTCCTCCGAAGGTGCCTTTGGTCTGCCTCATGAAGTCGATGCACGCCCTCTCTTCGTGGCCGGCCGAAGTATAGTCCCGAGTCTTGCCCTTTCCCGCACCCTGTCCGTGCAGTCGCCGCTTGAAGTCGTCGAGAGGGCCGGAGGGGTGCTGGTCTGCGGCGACTCGGACGATGGCT
>CAZKJJ010000439.1:0-2528 GCA_964553055.1 uncultured Acidimicrobiia bacterium | reverse complement strand
ATGCATCCGCCATCACCCGACCAACCTGATCGACACGTAGGATTTGGAGCCTTGCTATCGAACCAGATCATCCCCGCGGTGACTGTTGTAGTCCCGTGCCATTCTGTGTCCGCTGATCAGCTTCAGGAGGCTATTGGCTCTGTAAGGGCCCAGTCGATTGGCAATTGGGAGGCAATCATCGTCGATGACGGAGACCTGGACTTCTCTGTCGCCGATGTGGTAGGCAGCATGGGCGACTCCAGGGTCCACCTAGTAACGCACAGCGAGAACAAGGGGCTCGGTGCCGCCCGCAATACCGGCATTCGAAACGCTCAAGCTCCTGTCGTGGCCATGTTGGACGCCGACGACCGCCTTCATCCAGACTATTTGCGCGTCATGACCGAGAGTTTCCGAGAGTCGCCTGATCCAGACCGATCCTGGGTATGGCCTGACATTGCGTTCTTCGGCGAGAAATCTGGCGAGTGGAGATTTCCCGATCCACCTGTCGCTCCGTGCCCTGCGCATTTGGACTACCGAGGCGGCAGTTCGCTCATTCCTGTCTCATTGTGGGACGCTGTGGGCGGATTCGTCGAGGAGCCGTTGCTCGGGGGACTCGAAGACCTGGATTTCTGGCTAGGCGCACTCGAGGTAGGGGCCAGCCCGATCTATGTGGACCGCGACTTATACCAGTGGAGGATCTCGTCTGATTCGATGACATTCACGATTTCGCCTGACAGTCATCTCCAGATGAAGGAGATCCATCGGCGACGGCGCTCCGTTTTTGAGAAGGCACTGCCGTGTCCTGAGTGCGCCGGTGCCAAACCCGGGTCGGTCTTTATCGCTCGCGGATACTTCAATTCATCAGTACACGCCCGCCGTTCAGGGCGAAGGCTCAGCAGTCTGGGCTTCGGAATTCGGGGTCTGCTTTCGAATCCTGCTGACAGATCCATCAGACGGCATCTCGTACGACTCCTGGTCCCCGGCAAGCTTCTCGGACCCCAGAAGAGCAATTCGTAAGGATTCTCAAACCGGCGTTGTCCGACGTGTTCGCCCGGCTGCGACCGTGGCCTGACATGAGGTGACTGAGTTGAAGCAGCTCCCGCACCGGATCAGACTTGCCAGCGGGGGGTGTGTCATACCACTTATCCTCAATGTTGCAACACACCAGCACACACTGATTGGTCCCGGCTTTTGGGAAATGAGCTATCAGTGGTCAGACCGATCTGCGGGCGCGAGGACCGAGTGCGGCGCGTCTTCAGCCGCCGAGAACCTAACGGCGAGAACTTCCAGATGAGCAGCAGTGGCGAGTTCGCGAAGCTCTTGCTCGTTGATCGGATGAAGGAACCCTGTTGAAATGGAGAAACGATCGGCGTGGTGGCGACCGCGCCTGCCAACCAGCCAACGGCGGATGTGACTCGATGGAACGAAGCTCTCGGGTCGGGTCGCGATGAAGCTGACAAGACTCGGCCCGTTGGTGAGGGCTCCCATCGATTGGAGCGCGTCTACTCGGTCGGGCTCTGTGTAGAGGTGCGAGAAGCTCCCCCAGCCGACAATTCCGGCGTGAAATTTCTGGTCGAGCGTCACTGAGCTGTCACCGCCGACCCAGTTCAGGTCGGGTAGATCTCGGTACGTGCCCTGATAGACGCCAATCCGCATCCTGGCATCGGTTGCTTGACTTGCCAGCACCTCCGCTAGACGAGTAACAGGCTCGAACGCTAAAACCTCGTACCCGCGCTCGGCCAGGGTCAACGCTTCCCGCCCTGCTCCAGCTCCACCCACGAGGATCCGTGCAGGAGCAGGGGGGAAGAACTCTTCGATGATCGCCTCCTCCCATGGGTACAGGGTCGATACATAGGCCGGGGACTTCGGGTCGTAGCGTTCAGCGGTGCTATAAGCCGAGGCGTTGAATTCGTCGAGAGTCGCCTCCGACGCAAAGGCAACTACCGCCAGCGAACGGAGCGAGTTGAGTCGGGCGTAGACGCGTTCGATCGCGCGGCTTCGGTTGATCACTCTGAGGCCGAAGGTGCTTGGGGCCGCCACCGCTGATCATATTATCTCTGCGCCCCCTGGACTCGGGCGGTGGCTGGGTGCTCCAATTGGGCGGAATCGACCGTCCAAGTCAACCGAGTCGTCTGTTACCTGACGCTCTCGAATATGACGAGGCACTAGAGCGGTCGCCAGGCGTTCTGTGAGTATTCGTAAGCGCGTCACGCGTGCTCACAGAACGGGTTGCCGCTTCACGAGCGTTCGCCCGATGCGACCTTGCTCAATACGTCGGCGTCAACCACGCTGATCCGGCGGTAGCCGGTCTCGACGGCTCCTAGTTCACGCAGCGTCCCGATGGCTTCGTTGACAGTCTGTCGGCTGGATCCGAGGAGGGTGGCGATGGCGGCTTGTGACAGCTCCAGCTCACCGCTGCCCTTGACGGACTCTTCGGCAAGGAGGTCAGCGACTTGTGCAAGCACCGACTTGTGCATCAAGTGGACGATCCGCCGCTGGGTTTGTTGAAGCTGACGAAGCCCGGCCACAAACCAGCGCAAACACAAAGC
>CAZKJJ010000438.1:0-2537 GCA_964553055.1 uncultured Acidimicrobiia bacterium | reverse complement strand
TCGGGTCTTCGCACTCTGTGAAGCAACTCCCTTTCTGGGTGGACGACCACCCGAGACCGAAAGGGTTGACCACAGACCTTCCCCGAGAAACCGACTATCTGGTCGTCGGCTCCGGCCTGACCGGGCTCTCCACCGCCCTACGGCTCAGCGGAGCCGCCAAGACCGTCACCGTCATCGACTCCGGCGAAATCGCCGGTGGCGCCTCGTCCGTGAATGGCGGGATGGTGTCACCGGACGTGAAGGCCGGCGTCGACACGGTATATACCCGCCACGGACCCCGGATCGGTCAGGAGATGTGGGCATCGACGGTGAGGTCGATCGAGTTGGTGCGCGACCTGGCCACCCGTCCTGGAGTGGATGCCCTCACCCACGACGCCGGGATGGCGGCGTTGGGTCGTGGCCCCAGACAGCTCGCGGCGTTCCAGAGGAATATGGCCTGGTACCGGGAGACGTTCGGTGTCGAGTGGGAGGTCATCGGTCCAGAAGATGTCGGGAGGATCGCCGGTGGAGACCACTTCGAATTCGCCATGTACGAGCCGGAGGGTTTTGGAGTGCACCCGGCCCGTCTCGTCTTTGGCCAGCCACAAGAGGCGACTGGCCAAGGCGTGGCCCTCGTCGACCGCTGCGAGGCGCTGAAGATCACCCAGACGAAGACCGGTTACGTCGCGGAGACCTCCCGGGGCACGATCCAGGCCGGGGAGGTCATCCTCGCCACCAACGGCTACACCACGCGCCGTCCCTGTCGCCAACTGGCCCGTCTCATAGTCCCTGTTGGCTCATACATCATCGTGACCGAGCCCCTCGGTGAGAATCGGGCCGATCGCATTCTCCCGACGGGCGCCATGACATACATCCGGCGGCGATTGCTCAACTACATGCGTCGCACCCACGACGACCGCATCCTCATCGGAGGAAGACGGAGCCTCCATACCGATCTCGATCTGCAGGAGTCGGCCGCCGATCTCCGCGCGTCTCTGCTCACCTTCTGGCCCGATCTGGAGGACGCCGAGATAACACACGTCTGGGGCGGGAAGTTGGGGATTCCCTTCGACCTGACGCCTCACATCGGCAGGATCGAAGGAGTCTGGTATGCGATGGGGTATGCCGGCCATGGAGTCGGCCTGTCCTGCCAGTTGGGCTACGAGCTCGCCGGGATGCTGCTTGGGGAGGACCCGCCCAGTGTCTACAGCCAGATCACCCACGCCGGCCGCTTCTACTACTCAGGTCGCAGCACCTGGTTCCTGACACCGGCCTCCCACCTCTATCGGATGTTGGACAGGGTGGGGATATGACCCGCGACTCCTCGTTTGCGCTGCAAAACGTATCGGTCTTCGATACCGAACGCAGCGCAGTCGAGTCGGTGGGCGTAACCTGAGCGCATGGCAGCGACGTGGCGTGATCGACTGATCCTCATCGCGCCTCTCGTTGGGGTGGCTCTCCTGTCGATCTTCGCCCCCTCCGAAGATGGGCCCACGATTTGCCCGTTCGCCCTGTGCACCGGCATGGCATGCCCGGGCTGTGGCATGACCCGGGCTGCGTCCAGCTTGATAAGAGGTGACCTGGACGGTGCCCTCGGCTATCACCCACTGGTTCTCGTCGTCGGTGCCCAGATGATGCTGGGGTGGGTGTGGTTCGCGCTGCGACGTGCCGGCCGGGTTCAGCCGCTGAGCAACCGGTCGCTGAACGTCATATTGACAGCGACGGCTGTCGCTCTTCTCGCGGTCTGGGTGGCTCGTCTCCTGACCGGGACGCTTCCCCCCGTCTGAGATATCGACGCCAGACATACATCGCTCCTGCCACAACCGCGGCCGCGGCCGCAATCTGAAGCGGCATGGCCCACTTCGATGCCGCCAGACCGGACAGGGTGCTCCGAATGGGAGCCCGCCCACCTCGTGGATCGAGAACCCAGGATCCGACCCTGAGGAAAACCGCGAAGCCAAGACCTCCTACCGCCACCCTGTTGAGGAGCTCCCGGATCGCCTTGACGCGATCTGCTGAGAGGACGATGACGCCGGAGGCGAATACCGCCATGGCCAGACCGGCCAGCAGGGAGGCTGTGCCCAGACGAATCGCCGTGCGTGAACTGGGCCCCACCACCGCCCTGCTGCCCGGTGGACGGATGACCAGGGGGTCGAGATCCTGCACCGCGTCACGCACTTCGGACTCCGATACCTGATAGCCGAATACGTTGAGTCCCGCGGTGACCTCGGGGACTGCCGGATAGACGAGCGCGGACATGTCCACGGTGGAACCGCCAGGATCGGGTGACGCTGCGGCGGCGACCACGTCCGCCACGAGGTTGTCGAGTGTCTCCCCGATCGAGGACGATTCCAGGAAGTAGTCAATCGTTGGCTCCACCAGTGTCGGGTCGGCGCCGGAGTCGATCATCTCTTCGGCCATCCAGTCGGCCACGAAGTCGACGACTGTCTCCGAGTCCGAGAGGGGAGTCAACGAGGTGGCGAGGGTCTCGGTGTCGACCACGACGGCACGCCCCCACAAGGAGAGGAAGAGGATCGAAACCGCCATTCCGAATGCCC
>CAZKJJ010000437.1:0-2552 GCA_964553055.1 uncultured Acidimicrobiia bacterium | reverse complement strand
GATCAGCAGCAGGAGCGGGACCGCGCGGAAGAACTCCACGATGACGACGGCCGGCCATCTGATCCAGGCGTGGTCCGAGAGACGGGCGATGGCGAACACCGCTCCGAAGAGCACGGAGAGCACGATGGCCACGACCGCCACCGACAGCGTGGCGGTGATGCCCTGTCCGATCGCGCGCCAGATGTTCGGTTGCGCCATCTCTTCCCAGACTTCAGGCGCGAACTCGCCGGCATCGTAGAGCTTCCAGAGCACCAGCCCGAGCAGGGTCAGCAGGATCGCTGCCGCGATCCAGGTGTAGATACGCTGCCGAGCCGCGGCCCTGGGGCCGGGCATGTCGAAGAGAACGTTGCTCACCGGGACACCGCCAACCTGCGCTCGATCAAGGCTGCCGCTCCCGACAGCGTGAGGACGATGATCACGTAGCCCAGCGCGAAGCCGACGAAGATCCCGTAGATGTCCGAGGTGAACTGGTTACCGAGCTTCTTCATCACGAACGCGGCCTCCGCGACGCCGACGATGGCCAGGACGCTGGTGTTCTTGGCCAGCGCGATGTAGATGCTGGTCAGCGGAGGCACGATCGCCCGGAACGCCTGCGGCAGGATCACCTGCGTGAGGGAGAGGCTGAACCCCATCCCGACGGAGCGAGCCGCCTCTGCCTGGCCGGAGGAGATCGAGTTCACGCCCGAGCGGATCGCCTCACAGACGAAGGCCGCCGTGTACATCGACAGGCCGATGATCCCCATCACCTCGAAGGTGCCGAACTCGTAGGCGCCGAAGTTGAAGCCGAGGTCGTTGAAACCGAGCGTGGGGATCACGAAGACGCCGATCACCAGGATCAGCACGAGCGGCGTGTTTCGGAAGATGGTCACGTAGGCCGTGCCTGCGGCCCGAAGGCTGGGTACGGGGGACACTCGGAAGCTGCCGAGGATGGTCCCCAAGATCGTGGAGAAGACCAGGGAGAAGGCGAAGATCCACAGGGTCTTCACGAACCCGGCCTGGACCTGGCTCCACTCGCTGAAGAACGCGTTGTCGAACACCATTCACCTCATCGGAGGAGGGGTGTGGGGCGCGTCCTCGGACGCGCCCCACACCATGAGCGCCGGGAGCCTCAGGAGCAGGAGTCCATCTGCGGGGGCTCCGGGGTGTCGACGCCCGACTCGCCGAGGGTGGCCTCGAAGGCCTCCGCCCAGGTGCCGTCGTCGTACGCCTTCTGGAGCGTGTCCACCACGAACTGGCACATCTCCGTCGCGTCCTTGTTGTAGCCGATGCCGTAGCGCTCCTCGCTGAACGGCTCCGAGACGACCTCGAGCGCGTCGGGGTTCTCCGCGGCGTAGCCGAGAAGGATCGCGCCGTCCGTGGTCACCGCGTCGACCGTGCCGTTCTCCAGCTGGTCCACGCACTCGGAGTACGTCGAGAACGGTGCGGGGCTCGCGCCGTACTCGTCCTCCATGCGCTGCAGCGAGGTGGAGCCGGTCACCGAGCAGACCTTCTTGCCCTCGGTGTCCTCGGGGGAGGTGATGGAGTCCTTGTCCTCCTCGCGGACCAGGAGCTGCTGGCCGGTCACGTAGTAGGGACCCGCCTGCCCGACGACTTCCTGCCGCTCGTCCGTGATGGAGTACGACGCCGCCACGATGTCGACGCGGTTGTTCTGGAGGAAGGGCTCACGGTTCTCGGAGACGGTCTCCGTCCACTCGATCCCGTCCTCGTCGATGCCGAGCTCGGCCGCCAGGATGCGGGCGATCTCGATGTCGAAGCCGGACGGGGCGTCGGCGCCGGGCTCCAGGAAGCCGATGCCGGGCTGGTCGTACTTCACGCCGACCTTGATGGTTCCGGAGTCGGCGAGCTCGGCCATCTTCGTCCCGGACTCGAACTCCGGGTTCTCTGCTACCTCGACGTTGGTCTCGCCACCACCGCCGCCACAGGCAGCGAGAGCAAGCGTCAGGCCGGCCGCCGCCGCGACCGCCTTGGATCTCCTGAACCGCATGTTTTCCCCTTTTCTCGTTCTGGCCAGGCGGCCTCGTGTCGCCTGACCAAGTTCAGCTGGGTCAGTGCTTGAGGATCTTGCCGAGGAAGTCCTTGGCGCGATCCGACTGAGGGTTGGTGAAGAACTCCTCGGGGGTGTTCTCCTCGACGATCTTCCCGTCCGACATGAAGACCACGCGGTTCGCTGCCGTCCGGGCGAAGCCCATCTCGTGCGTGACGACGACCATGGTCATGCCGCGCTCGGCCAGGTCGACCATGACGTCGAGGACCTCCTTGATCATCTCGGGGTCCAGCGCCGAGGTCGGCTCGTCGAAGAGCATGGCCTTGGGCTGCATCGCCAGGGCGCGCGCGATGGCGACGCGCTGCTGCTGCCCACCGGACAGCTGGCCGGGGAACTTCTGCGCCTGCTCGGGGATCTTGACCCGCTGCAGCTGCTTCATCGCCTCCTCCTCGGCCTTGTCCTTGGGCCAGTTGCGGACCTGGCGAGGCGCGAGGGTGATGTTCTCCAGCACGGTCAGGTGCGGGAAGAGGTTGAAGCTCTGGAAGACCATGCCGCACTCGCGGCGGAT
>CAZKJJ010000436.1:0-2553 GCA_964553055.1 uncultured Acidimicrobiia bacterium | reverse complement strand
GGTACTTGATGACGGCGAGGGCCTCGAACGTCTTTCCGAGACCGACGCTGTCCGCGATGATGCAGCCACCGAAGCGGTTGATCTTGTCCAGCGCACCCACTACGCCGTCTCGCTGGAACTTGTAGAGCTTCCGCCACACGACAGTGTCTCGGATGCCCGTGCGTGCGTCGACGACCTGGTCTTCGCCAAGGGACGAGTCGTCTCCCAGCATCTGACGAAGGATGTGGGCGTACAGCTGCGCCGGGGGCCGGTACGCCTCAATCTCTGCGATCGCTTCGAGAAGGCGAGTCTTCGCTGAGCCCTCGTCGGCCAGCTTGCTCCAGGCCGCGTCGAACCAAGACGCCACTTGCGCAGCCTCGGTCCACGAGTCAGACGCCTGCGTGATCTTCATGATGTTGCCGGGGGTCACCCCCAAACCATCCGTCGACCACGAGCACGCCCCGACTGCGCTGATCGCCGGCCCGTCTGCTTCACGAAACACCATCGCTGACTGGGGAAGCGAACCTTGGTGGCGCCGTACTTCCGCTTGGCTGGTGAGCCATTCTCGCGCCTGGCGGGCCAGCCACCGGCCGGTAAGGCGGTTGCGGGCCGCTCGGTCCGATTCGCCACCGAGGAGTGCCAGCCCCTGATCTTCACTGGGCAGGATGACCCGGGCGTGCTCGAGCTGGCCAAGCCCCTCCCGAAGCAGTTCGAAAGCCAGGAGTGAGAACGAGGGGGTCATCAGATCCATGGACGACGCCGAGCCGAGGGCCGACCTGGCCAAGTCGACTACTCGGTCGCTCCCGGAGTTCTCGAGCAGCCTCACTCGTCCTCCCGAGATCGGTGGTTTCGCAGAGGGTGCGCCCGCCCCCAATCCTGACGCACGCTACTCCGTACGTCCCCTACACGCTGGCTGCCCACGCATCCGATCCGGGGCCTGGGCGTGTCGTCGTCACGGAGTCAGGTCGATCGTGGCAGGACGGCGGCGTCCAGCCGGGAGTTCGGTCGGCCGCTCGAGCGAAGACGTGGGTCGACCGCCGCGATCAGCCTGGCCATACCTTCGACGAGAACTGGCACCGCACGCTCCCAGTCCTCGGGGTCGTCGCGATACCCGCCTCGTTCGGGGTTGTCCCACCGAATGAGGCGGGCGTTCATGCCCTCCTTGCGGACCCATTCAAGCGGCCCTCCGAAGTCGGCTTCGATCTCTTCGCGCTGCGCAAGGAGTGGCTCGAACCAGTCGTCTGGGTCGTGCTCCTCGGCCGCATTCATCCGCAGGCAGATCCAGGAACTGGAGGTCGTGACCCAGAACTGCCACCCAAACTCGGGAGCCATGTTCGGCACGCTCTGCCACACGTGTACACCGGTACGAGGTTGGTGACGCGTGAACAGTCCCCGATCTGACGTGGCCTCGCGCGCCAGAGGAAGGACGCGGGACCAGAAGTCCTGTTGCGCGGCGGCGTCGAGGTTCTGGGCCTGTTTTTCGACCTTGACCGAACGCGTCATGATTGACGGTCCCACGATCCTCCGCAGTGATGGGGCCACCTGAGTTTCGTTGACGGCCACCGCCTCGACGACGAACAGCCACACGACCAGATCCGGGTGGGTGTTCAGCCACTGGACGGCTCGGACGTGCTCTGGGCGGGCCTCGGATGCAATCCACACCGCGTGGGTCGCGTCGTGGTTGGCGGCGTACGTGACGACCTTTCCGAGGTGATCGTGGTCGGTCCGTTCGAGCTGGTTCTCGATGACGACTTTGACGGCGTCCCCCGTGTCGTCATCGGTCCCGTGCCCGACCAGGTCCGCCGAGAACGGTCCAGTTGCAACCTCCGGCTCAAGGCTTTCTGGATCGATGGTCACGCCGAGGTGTTCGTTGAGGAACTCGACGTTGTCCTTGACCCAGCGTGAGAAGTCGTACTGCTCGTGTGGCCATACCTCGCGGAGAGGAACACGGCGCGGTGTGACGATCTCCCAGCGACTCACGATTCCCCCGGACGCCCAGCTCGATGTCCCATGGTGCCCCTACGGTAGGCGCACCGCGGGGATCGGGGGAAGCAGTGACACGACGGAGCACCGAATGACGGGTCCCGGCGTGCGTCCTATCCGCCGAGGACCCCTCCGTGCTCGGCTTGAGCTCCTGCTCGCGGCGTTCGCGCCCCTGTTCGGCGTGCTCGCCTGGCGACTAAGCTCGCGGCCCTGGTGTGCCATGTTCGCTGGTCTTGCCATTGCAGGGGCTGTGGCGGTCGCGTATCTCCTGTTCAGCGCCTCGCGTCAATCCGCGGACCCTGTGGACTTCGATGACATCGTCGATCTGGGCGACCAGGTTGCAGGTCATGTGACCGGCTACCTGATCCCGTTCCTGGTCCCTCCCGACGCACCGACACAGGATGTTGTCTTGACCGTGGTGACGCTGGGCCTCCTCGGAGTCATCCTGGTGCAGTCCAACAAGGTGCACCTCAACCCGGTCCTCTACCTGTTGGGCTACCGGATCTACAGCGCGACGTCCGGGACCAAGACGTACTACCTGATCGCGCGGTCGTACCTTTCTTCCCAGAGAGGTCCTGTCATGGTTGCGGA
>CAZKJJ010000435.1:0-2558 GCA_964553055.1 uncultured Acidimicrobiia bacterium | reverse complement strand
GAAAGAAGGAGAAGGCGCGGTCGATCGTCTACGGCGCCATGGACGCGGTCGAGCGGGCCAGCAAGCAGGATCCGTTGACCGTCTTGAAGCGGGCCGTGGACAACGTGCGTCCTCAAGTGGAAGTGCGCTCCCGCAGGGTGGGTGGCTCCTCCTACCAGGTCCCGGTCGAGGTCGCCCCCCGTCGAGCGAACACGCTGGCGGTCCGGTGGCTCGTCAACTACGCCCGCCAACGGAGGGAGCCTTCCATGGACAGGAGGCTGGCCGCCGAGATCATGGACGCCGCCAACAACACGGGATTGGCGGTGAAGAGAAAGGAAGACGTTCACAAGATGGCGGAGTCCAACAAGGCCTTCGCCCACTACCGCTGGTAATCACCTCATGAGCGCGACAAAGACAAGAGAGACGCTCGCCCATCTACGCCAGTACCCGCTGAACCGGACACGCAACATCGGGATCATGGCGCACATCGACGCGGGCAAGACGACGCTGACCGAGCGCATCCTCTGCTACACGGGCAAGACGTACAAGATCGGTGAGGTCCATGAGGGGGCGGCGGTCATGGACTGGATGGCGCAGGAGCAGGAGCGAGGCATCACGATCACCTCGGCAGCCACGACATGCTTCTGGGCTGATCACTGGATCAACATCATCGATACCCCTGGCCACGTCGACTTCACCGTCGAGGTGGAGCGTTCGCTACGGATTCTCGACGGGGCTATCGCCGTCTTCGACGGAGTCGCGGGTGTCGAGCCACAGTCGGAGACGGTATGGCGCCAAGCGGACCGATACCGGGTGCCCCGCATCTGTTTCATCAACAAGATGGACCGGATCGGGGCAGATTTCTTCGGAGCCGTCCGAGCGATCCGAGACAGACTCGGAGCTCATGCGATCCCCGTGCAGCTCCCCATAGGCGCTGAGACCGGCTTCAAAGGGGTCGTGGATCTGGTCACCATGCGCGCCCACATATGGAGGGGAGACGACGGCAAGCGCTGGGACACCGAGGAAATCCCTGCGGAACTCCTTCAGGATGTCGAAGTCTGGCGAGCCAGGCTCATCGAAGCGGCTGCCGAAGCAGACGAGGTGGTCCTCGAGAAGTTCCTCGAGGACGAGGAGATCACCGAAGCCGACCTCAAGCGGGCTTTGCGGGCAGGCACGCTGAGCCATACGCTCACTCCGGTCTTCGCGGGAGCAGCCTTCAGGAACAAGGGTGTCCAGCTGCTGCTCGACGCCATCGTGGCGTACCTGCCAAGCCCTGCGGACCTACCTCCTGTGCTGGGGAGGGGTGGCGGAGAGGACGCGATGGCGGACAGGGCTCCAGACGATCAGGAGCCGTTTGCGGCGCTCGCCTTCAAGATCATGAGCGACCCCCACGTCGGGAAGCTGACCTACTTCCGCGTCTACTCGGGCCATGCCTCGCAGGGCGATCAAGTGCTGAACACCACAACAGGGCGGAAGGAACGCTTGGGCAGGCTCCTCCGCATGCACGCCAACCACCGCGAGGACCTCGAAGACATCTTCACAGGGGACATCGTGGCTGCTGTCGGGCTGAAGAACACGTCGACCGGCGACACGCTCTGTGACTCGAAGGAGCCGATCCAGCTCGAGGCGATGACCTTTCCACCCCCCGTCATCGCTGTGGCGATCGAGCCCAAGACCAAGGCGGACGACGAGAAGCTGTCCGAAGCCCTGCACAGGCTCTCGGACGAGGACCCCACGTTCCTCGTCCGCACCGACGCCGAGACGGGGCAGACGATCATCTCAGGCATGGGTGAGCTCCACCTCGAGATCCTGGTGGACAGGCTCGTGCGTGAGTTCGGCGTTGTTGCGAACGTTGGCCGCCCGCAGGTCGCCTACCGGGAGACGATCCGACGTCCTGTGCAAGGCATCGAAGGCCGCTACGTCAGGCAGTCGGGAGGCAAGGGACAGTACGGGCACGTGGTCATCGACCTCGAGCCGACGGGCCCGGGAGGAGGCTACGAGTTCGTCGATCGGATCAAGGGAGGCCGCGTTCCGAAGGAGTTCATCCCCGCTGTGGATGCAGGGATCGAGGACGCCCTGGATCAGGGCGTCCTGGCGGGCTATCCACTCGTCGATGTGCGAGCGATCCTCGTCGACGGCTCCTCCCACGAGGTGGACTCCTCAGAGATGGCTTTCAGGATCGCAGGGTCGATGGCCCTGCAGGAGGGAGCCAAGCGGGCAGGTGTCAGCTTGCTGGAGCCGCTCATGGCGGTCGAGGTGGTCACCCCTGAGGACTACATGGGCGACGTCATCGGCGACCTCTCCTCGCGGAGGGGAAAGATCGACGACATGGACCAGCGAGGCCCTGCGCGGATCGTCAGGGCGAAGGTCCCGCTTGCGGAGATGTTCGGGTACGCCACGGATCTGCGGTCGAAGACGCAGGGAAGGGCTACCTACACGATGCATTTCGATTCATATCAGGAAGTACCCGAGCCAATAGGCAACGACATCGTCGCCTCCGTGCGGGGTCTATAGGAAGGAGTTGGTGTATGGGTAAGGCGCGGTTTGAGCGTGCGAAGCCGCATGTGAATGTGGGGACG
>CAZKJJ010000434.1:0-2559 GCA_964553055.1 uncultured Acidimicrobiia bacterium | reverse complement strand
GCTCGCCGACCTCAGCCAGCTCGTTAGGTGGCGCCTCCAGCACCAGCTCGTCGTGGATTTGGAGCAGGAGGACCGCCTGACGAGACCGCAGCTCGGCCGCCAGATCGATCATCGCCTTCTTGATGATGTCCGCAGCCGTCCCCTGCACCGGCGCGTTGAGTGCCATGCGCTCGCCCATCTGCCTGATCCGGTAGTTGTCCGAGGACAGCTCAGGCAGGTAGCGGCGCCTCCCGAACGCCGTCGTCGTATAGCCCTTGGTACGAGCCTCGTCGACGATCGAGGACCTGAAGTCCCTGACGGCAGGGAACTGGCCGAAGTACGCCTCGATGTAGTCGGCCGCTTCCTCGCGGGAGATCTCGAGGCGTTCCGCAAGACCAAACGCCTCCATCCCGTAGATCAAGCCGAAGTTGATCGTCTTGGCCATGCGTCGCATGGAGGCCGTGACGTTGGGAGGGTCGACCCCGAACACCCTGGCTGCGGTCGCCCTGTGAATGTCGGCTGAGGGGTCCGAGAACGTCTCCAGCAGCACGGGGTCGCCGCTCATGTGGGCGAGAACACGCAGCTCGATCTGGCTGTAGTCGGCTACCAGGAACAGCCAGCCCTCCTCCGGAACGAACGCCTTCCTGATCGTGATGCCTGTCTCCGACCGGACAGGGATGTTCTGAAGGTTGGGCTGCTCCGTCGAGAGCCTCCCGGTGGTCGACCCCATCTGGTTGAACTGAGCGTGGATCCTGCCGTCCTCTGCGATGAGGGGGAGATAGCCGTCGACGTAGGTGGACCGAAGCTTCTCCAGCTCCCGGTAGCGGAGCAGCTGGGAGACGATGGGATGGGCGTCTGCGAGCTTGGCGAGCACTGCCGCATCCGTCGAGGGAACGCCTTTGGCGGTCTTGCGCAGCACGGGGAGCTTCAACCGCTCGAAGAGCACCTCGCGGAGCTGCAGCGTCGAGTTGATGTTGAACGGTTCGCCTGCGGCGTCGTGGATCCTCGTCTCCAGATCCGCCAATTGATCTCTGATGCTCTCGCCGAGCTCCTCCAGGTAGTCCCGATCGACCCTGATGCCCGCTTCCTCCATGCCAGCCAGTACCTCGGCGAGCGGCATCTCAATTTCGGAGAACAGGTCGAGCTCTTCTCGGTCGCTGAGCTGATCTTTGAGGATCGGCTCAAGCGCGGCCACGGCCACGGCCTCCTTCCCTGCTCGATCGAGGTCGGGGCCCGAAGCGAGTCGCAGCTGACCCTGGTTGGGTTCCTCGCCCTCCTCAGTCGGTGACTCGAGCTCGACGGCGAGATAACGGGAAGCGAGCTCGTCCAGGGTGTAGTAGCGGCTTCCTGGGCTGATCAGATACGCCGCCAGCGCCACGTCGAAGGACAGACCCGCTATGTCGAGGGCCTGACGGTGCAGCTCCCTGATGAGCCGCTTCGCGTCATGGGTCACCTTGAGGAGGCTCAGATCGGAGAGCAGAGAGGCAGCCAGAGAGAGCCGCTCAGAAGGCACGAACACGACGCTGTCTGGCGAGCTGGCAAACGCCAAACCGACGAGACCCTCGAAGTCATAGACGCCCTGGACGCCGAGAGGCTGGACCTTCTCGAGACCTGCCAGGCTCGCTGTTGACGTTGCCGAGACGACTTCGACCTCCAGCGCTTCTCCGGGAGCTTCGCCTATCTCGAGCTCGAGGAGCCTGTCCCAGAGGCTGAAGAACTCCAGTGTCTCGAAGACCTCCTTGACCCTGACTCGGTCGATGGAACCCCTGTGTGAGGCTCCGAGGTCGACGCCCACGTCCAAGTCGTCGACGAGGCTCATCAGGCGCCGATTCAGGAACACCTGGTCACGGTGACTCGTGAGGTTCTCCCGAAGCTTGGGCGTGAGGTCATCCAGATGCTCGTAGATCTCGTCCAAGGCGCCGTACTCGGACACCAGACGGGAAGCGGTCTTCTCCCCCACTCCGGGCACGCCAGGGAGATTGTCTGAGGAGTCTCCGCGCAACGCCGCGTAGTCGAGGTACTGGGATGGGAGGATCCCGTACCGCCCCTCCACCCAATCCGAGTCGGCGAGCACCGTGTCGCTGATCCCGCGCCTGGTGTAGAGGACCTTCGTGTGATCGTCGATCAGCTGGAACGCGTCCCTGTCGCCGGTGACGATCAGCACGTCCCATCCCCCACGGTCCGCGACGGCGTCGACTGAGGCAATGAGGTCATCTGCCTCGAAGCCGGGCAGCTCGAGCTGCGATACCTCGAGCGCGTCGAGAACCTCCCTGATGAGGGGCAGCTGCGAGCGGAAGGCGTCAGGAGCCGACTCCCGCTGGGCTTTGTAATCGGGATACGCCTCCGTGCGAAACGTCGTCCTGCCACTGTCCCACGCCACCACGACACGGTCCGGACGGTGGTCGCCCAGCATCTTGATGAGCATGGACGTGAAGCCGTACACCGAGTTGGTCAGCTGCCCAGATCGGGTCTGCAAGTCCTGCGGCAGGGCGAAGAAGGCGCGGTAGGCGAGGCTATGACCATCGAGGAGCGCGAGGACCGGCATCCCGTCGGATCATAGGTCGCCCGAGATCCGTGGAA
>CAZKJJ010000433.1:0-2560 GCA_964553055.1 uncultured Acidimicrobiia bacterium | reverse complement strand
CCCCCCGCAGCAGCCTGCCCAGCGTACGTCTCGAAGGTACGGGAAGCAGCAGGCCAGGGCCCGGCGGGGGACAGGCGAGCGACGTCCTCTGATAGACGACTCTGTCACCTACGGGCGGGGTGAGCCAGCCGGGCACGAGCACATGCACGACCACGGCGCTCACACCCTCGAACGAAGAGCTTCCATGCCCGAGACGGAGCACGACGTGGGGCCAGCCCTCCACGAGAGCCCGCAACACGGGCGCGGCCGTGTCCACGTCGATGCCGCCGTTGGCCAGCACCGCGACCCCGGCCCGCTGTGGAGCGAGATCCTGGCGCCTCGGCTGGCGCTCGACGAGAGACGCCAGCGAAGATCCTGCCCACGGCGGTCCGACAGCGTCGAGGTCGACGACCAGCGAGGTTCCAGCCGCACAGGCCAACGCCAAAGGCGCCACCCCTGCCAGGAACGGATCCGGGCTCGTGATCGCGAGCGCTGCCATACCGTCGCCGAACGTATGCCTCGGGAGATCCCGCCACAACCCCTTGCGGTCCGGGCGACGATGTGGCATGAAGGAGGGTTGCGGCTCGCTCCACCGAGCCCCATCAATACAATCTGCCCGTGAACGAGTCCATCGCCGAGGTCAGGCAGCTTCGTCCAGACAGGGGAAGGCCTGCCGCGTTCTTCGACCTCGACAAGACGGTCATCGCCAAGTCATCGACACTTGCATTCAGCCGCCCTCTGTACAGGGCGGGCTTTCTCAATCGGCGGGCGCTGCTCAAAGCTGCCATCGGGCAACTCGTGTTCATGATGGTCGGGGCAGACCACGACCAGATCGAGAGGCTCCGCGATCAACTCCAGGACCTGACGAAGGGTTGGGACCGACTCGAGATCGAGAGGCTGGTCAGGGAGACGATCGACGACGTCATCGCTCCTCATGTCTTCGCAGAGGCCCTAGCCGTGATCGACGATCACAGGAGGCAAGGTCATCGGGTGGTGATCGTCTCGTCTTCCCCCGAAGAGGTCGTCCGCCCGCTCGCTCGGCACATCGGCCTGCACGAGGTGATCGCCACCCGGTCCAAGGTCGATTCCGAAGGCAGGTACACGGGTCAGATCGACTTCTATGCGTACGGCCCGTCCAAGGCAGAAGCCGTCGTCGCCTATGCCGCCCGTCACAACATCCCGTTGGCTGACTCGTACGCCTATTCGGACTCGATCACAGACGTACCCATGCTCGAGGCAGTCGGGCACCCGGTTGCAGTGAACCCGGACCGTGAGCTCAGGCACCTGGCCAGGGAGCGAGCATGGGACACGATGCAGTTCGAGCGGCCGGTCACGCTGCGAACGCGGCTGGCGACACTGCCGACGCCCGTACCCATCATCTCGGGTGCTGCCGTCGCGGCCGCCCTCGGGGGTCTCGCGGTCTTCCTGCTGCTGAGAGGCAGGAGAAGACAGCCGAGCCGCTACACCAGACTCTTCCGATAGCGCACCTCTGTCACCTGGTTCCCCCCGAACTGGTCTGTCTTCTCGAAGCCATCGTGCTCCCAACCTGCACCTTCGTAGAACCGGCGTGCCCTGCGGTTCTGGCTGAGGACCCAGAGCGTCGCCTCGTCGTAGCCATGTTCTCGAAGACGCTGCTCTGCGCCAACGATTAGCAGTCTGCCCACGCCTCTGCCCCATTGGCTCGGACTCACGTAGATGGCGAGCACCTCACCGACCCGGGAAGGGTCCAGATCCCGATCACGGGTCGAAGACGTGTCCACAAAGCCGACGACTGTGCCACCCGAGGAAGCCACGAGCGTCGCCGATCGGGGTGTGGGGCTGCGAAGCATGCCCTCACGCCAGGCGACGCGGTCCGAGATCGAATCGGAGAGCCCGTTCAAGAAGGCATCGGGGAACATGCCGCGATACGCAACCTGCCAGGATCGCACGTGGACTTCGGCGATCTCCCTGGCATCCTCGACGACCGCTTCCCTGAGTTGTGGCACTGCCGATACGCTACCGGCCATGGCACGGCCGAGACTCGGGCCGAACTACCGGAAGCTCTTCGGCGCGCAGACGATCTCCAATCTCGGCGACGGTGTCTCCGCGGTCGCCTACCCGTGGCTCGCATCCGCTGTGACCCGCGATCCCCTCCACATCGCGTTGATAGCCGTGGCCACACGCCTTCCCTGGTTCCTCTTCACCCTGCCTGCCGGCGCGATCACCGATCGTGTGGACCGTCGCAGGCTCATTGTCGCTATGAACGTCTCCCAATGCCTGATCACGCTCGGCGTGGCCCTTGCCGTGTATGCAGGTCGTTCGCAGCTCGCCAGTCCCGTGGACATCGCAGCGGGTGCCGCTTCACCCCCTGAGGCCGCGGGCTGGTACTTGGCGCTGCTGTACACCACCGCCCTCCTGTTCGGATGTGCCGAAGTGCTACGGGACAACGCATCACAGACGTTGATGCCTGCCTTGGTGGATTCGTCTCAACTGGAGCGAGCCAACGGCAGGCTCTGGGGGACGGAGATGGTCATGCAGTCGTTCGTCGGCACCCCCCTGGGTGGCCTCCTCATCGCGTTCTCCTTCGCCCTGCCGTTCTTCG
>CAZKJJ010000432.1:0-2563 GCA_964553055.1 uncultured Acidimicrobiia bacterium | reverse complement strand
CTCCCAGATACACGGGGTCCGATGCAGAGCGCTGCTCTGCCTCTTCACTGGAGTGGGGGTCGGGGGCGTGCTCCTCGTCGATGTGGACCTCCGTCCACTCGGTCCAAGTCTCGCCGTCTACCGAAGCCCGGACCCAGGCCGCCTGAGGCGCGGCCCCCTCCCAGGAGATGCCCGCCACGGTCGCGAACGCCTCGAGCGGCTCAGACTCGGCGATGTCTTCGGAGACCTGGTGGAACCTCAGCGAGGCAGACCAGCCGGCAGCAGGCGGCGGCACGGCCTGGACGGTCAGGCCGGACGCCACCACAGCGGCTGCCGTCAGCGCCGCCACCAGCAAGGCACGAACGACGAGGCGCCTCCGCGTCATGGCCTCACGACCATGCCGTCAGCAGGCGCCCTCGCCTAGAGGCAAGCGGCATGTCGCGTATATCGGCTCCGGAGCCGACCTGCCTCAAGTTACTTCTCAGCTTGCTTCGCTGCCCGGTCATCGTTCAAGATTGGCCACGTCTGTGCCGATCTCTTGGGGGAATGCGGAGTAAGGGTGGCCTGTGGCCCATCGCGTTCCTCGTAGCCGTCGCATTCGCCGCGTTCGGGGCTTCCGCCGCCGGCGCCGAGGAGATCTATCCCATGTACTTCCCTGTCGTGGGCGACGTCTACTACGGCGACACGTGGGGCGCCGCCAGGAGCGGGGGCCGGACCCACGAGGGAACCGACATCATGACCTACGAGGGGAAAGGTGTGCCAGTCGTGGCGGTGGCATCTGGAACGGTCGGGTGGATGCACGACGAGCTCGGGGGAAAGTGCTGCGCGATGGCGCTCCACCACGACGATGGCTGGACGAGCTGGTACATCCACCTCAACAACGACACGCCTGGCACCGATGACGGGCAGGGCTGGGGCTTCGCCCCAGGCATCGCCACAGGAGTCCATGTCGAGGCAGGTGAGTTGATCGCCCTCGTGGGGGACAGCGGAAACGCCGAGAACGTCGCCCCGCATCTGCACTTCGAGCTTCACAAGCCCGAGGAGGGGAACTACCAGGGCGAGCCCATCAACCCATACGAGCACCTCCTGGCGGCGACGGTGCTGACGGAGCCCATCGATCCCTACTTCACGCCTCCCTTCCGAGACGACGATGGATCGCCTCACGAGGAGAACATCATCCTCCTGTACGAGCTCGGCATCACCTATGGCTGCGCGGAGGAGTACTTCTGTGTGGCCGATCCTGTCACCCGCGGCCAGATGGCTGCGTTCCTGAACCGAGCCCTGTCGTTTCCAGCGGGAACCCGCGACTACTTCACAGACGACGACTCGCTCGCGTTCCAGAACGACATCAACGCCCTGGCCGAGGCCGGCGTCACCACAGGCTGCGGCGAAGCTCTCTACTGCCCTGGTGATCCCGTGACCAGGGCCCAGATGGCGACGTTCCTGGTCCGAGCCTTCGATCTGCCCCCCGTCGCCGACGACTTCTTCGGAGACGACGAAGGGCTGTCCCACGAGGCGAACATCAACGCTCTGGCGGCGGCGGGGGTGACCACGGGCTGCTCTGCTGAGTCGTACTGTCCCGGCGACGCTGTGACCAGAGCCCAGATGGCGAGCTTCATCGCCAGGGCGCTCGCGACGCTGGAGGGGTGAGAGGCCTCTTCGGCAGAGGTCGCCCGGACCGCATCGACCTGGTGGCGTCCCTCGGTGGTCGACCCCGAGACGGTGCCTGACGGTGCAGCCGACTGCCTCGGTCCCCTGCGGTCCGATGGTCAGTCTTCGGATTCCTCGAGCAGCCGTCGCAGCGTCGGAAGGGCCGCTCGGTCCCTTTCCCTGCCTGCCGCTTCCTTCGATCGGATGACGTCGACCAGCGAGGCGACCTCCACCTCGAGGTCGTCCACAGCGAAGGGCACCGCATCCCGCCGCAGATCGTCGTAACCGGCGGTTCCCGAGGGTCGGAACGAGATGTCGAGACGTCCGAAGTCGGTCACCAGGTTCCAGGTCTCTGCCTGCCCCAACCCCTCGGCGGTCCAACGAAACGGTAGCCCGCGAGGCTCGTCAGGGGCGTAGACGCGCGCGTCGAGTTCCTCCAGCGCCTCTGCCAGCCGGACGAGGTTCCCATGGTCACGTGCCGGGCAGATGTCGGCGTCCCCCGTGGTGAGAGGCGAGCCGTGAAGCGTCGCCGCCAGGCCGCCGATGACGACATGTCGTACGTCGTGCCGTTCCAACACCATCAGGACGTCGATCGGGCGAAATGGCGGGACTCCGTTCATCGCAGCCTCACGGCCTGCCGAAGCCGAGCCTCGGTGTTGAGGCGATCCAGAAGGTCTGCGATCCGTTCGGAAGGGCTCAGCCGGAGCTGGTCTCTGATGAGTCGCTCATGATCCAGGTCCCTCGGACCGACGGCGAGGGCCAACTCGAATCCGCACGCGCGGATTGCCCGCACGACCGTCTCCAGGCTCGGCTCGGCACGGCCCGTCTCCCATCGTGCCACCACCGACTGCCGGGTTCCCAGCCGTTCTGCCAGCTCGACCTGGGTCAGTCCTGCCCGGCGCCGGGCCTCCCGGATGAGCCATCGTCCGACCAT
>CAZKJJ010000431.1:224-2567 GCA_964553055.1 uncultured Acidimicrobiia bacterium | reverse complement strand
ACAAGCTGGTGGTGGTCGGCTCCAATATCGACGGCACCGAACTCGACGACCCTTCCCTGGAGCCGTTCTGGGCTGAGGTTGAGAGCCTCGGAATCGCGGCGTTCGTCCATCCGATCCTGGGCAGCGTTACCGGGGAATTGCCCTCCGACGGCTACCGGCTCAACCTCTCGCTGGGGATGGTCACCGATACCACCATCGCCGCTTCGCGAATCATCTGTGCTGGGCTCATAGACCGCCACCCCGGGCTACGCATGTCGTTCGCTCACCTGGGCGGCCTGCTGCCCTTCGTCGGAGATCGGATCGACTATTTCCTGCGGAACCAACCCGCAGCGGAGGTCCGAGCCGAGGGCCAATTCAACGACTACATCGACCGCTTCTGGTACGACGCCGTCTGCTATTCGGAGCGAATGCTGGAGGACTATCTCAACTGGGCCAGTCCGGATCGGCTCATGATGGGAAGCGATTCTCCCTTCATGGGCGACTCTACCTCCGATATCAGGGCGGTGATCGAGTCGACTTCGCTCCTCACGGAAGACCAACGTTCCTCGATCTACGAAGGGAACGCACGACGGTTCCTTCGTCTTCACGGCTGAGGGCTTGGTGGTGAGCCAGCTCAAGATCGGACTTTTGCTCTGGCCCCAGGCCACGGCTTGGCCGCAGCTACGTCACGCCGCGCTGCAGATCGATGAAGCCGGGTACGAGCACCTCTGGTTTTACGACCACCTCTACGCAATCAACACCCGCGACCCCTACCTGTCTAATTTCGAGGGCTGGGCGACCGTATCGGGGATGGCCACCATCACATCAAAAGTCCGGCTCGGCCTGCTCGTGGGGGCCAACACCTTCCGCAACCCGGGTCTTGTGGCCAAGATTGCAACCACGGTGGATCACATGAGCGGAGGGAGGGCAATTGTGGGGTTGGGAGGAGCCTGGAACGAACTCGAGCACCGCGCTTTCGGCGTCGATTTCGGCTCCAGTCCCGGTCAGCGGCTTACTTGGCTCGACGAATCCGCCGGGGCGATCCGCCGCCTCCTCGACGGAGTACAGGTCATTTCCGGGGCGGAGGACCACTACCGGTTCGACGGTCCACGGGTCGAACCGCGCCCGCTCCAGGAGCATCTCCCAATCATGATTGGCGGCAGCGGGGAGCGCCGGACCCTCCGCGCCGTGGCCCGCTATGCCGATATGTGGAACCTTTTCGGCGACGAGGCCCGACTGGCGGCCAAGGACGCGGTTCTTCGCAGGCACTGTGAGGAAGTCGGCCGTGACCCCGGAACCATCGAACGCACTGTCAGCGCCAAGCTGGTCATCCGCGACACCCCCGCCGAAGCCCGAGAGGTATGGGCGGCACAGATGGAGAACAACCGCTGCCCCGAGGAGGATTGGGACGATGCGACCGAGCTGTGGCTCGGTCCCCCCACCCTTGTCGCCGACGAGCTGAAACGGCGCCGGGAAGTCGGGTTCCACACCTTCATTGGGATGCTCGCCGCTCCCTTCGACGACGAGACGATCGAGCGGCTCATCGCAGAAGTCAAACCGATGGCCGATGCCGGCTGATACCGGTCATCGGACCGGAGGGGGAACTACGGAGAGACCTTTCACCCCGAAATGCTCGATAAGACCACCAACGAAGTCTGAGTCGACGGCCCACTCCACGAAGCGCTCCAGGTAGGAAAGACCCTCCTCGTCCCGGTTCCGATGGACCCCGATTGCCTGCTTGATCGAGGTGAAGTTGCCTTCAAGGATCCGGCTCCCCGGCACCCACTCCGCATCCTCGACGAGCTTAGGGCGGAGACCGGCCAACGCCTCCAGTTCCTGGTCTACGAAGGCTTGGAAGCTCTCCTCGGTGCTATCGGTATGAATCACCTCGGCATGGGAGATGTTCCGGTCAAGCCATAGTGTGTAGGCGGTATCGCGTTTCGAGACGATGCGGACACCGGATCGGTCGATGTCCCCGAAACCGATGATTGGCGAAGTGCCTCGTACCAGGCAAGTGGCCTCAATCGCGGAGTATGGGGCGGTGAAGGCGATATGCCTCGTTCGGGCTGGATCGGCTCCGATGTTGGCCACGTCGAAGACATCCATCGAGAAGGCCTCGACCAAGTCGCCGGGCTCGGGGAATGCGATCAGTTGAACCGGCACCTTGAGGGCATCGGCCAGCGCCGCGGCCAACGCAGGCGAGACCCCGCGCGGTGCATCATCGGCTCCCGTGCCGCTGACCAGGAGGACGTTGCTCATGTTGATCCCGACCCGCAGTACGCCGGTCGGAGCTAGAGCGGAGACTGCCTCCCGTTCCGGGGTTGGAGGCGGCCAGGCTGGCTTCGGTAAAGTCCGGGTAACCTT
>CAZKJJ010000431.1:0-214 GCA_964553055.1 uncultured Acidimicrobiia bacterium | reverse complement strand
GTTCAATTGTACGAGCCACGCCGGGGGACGGCTGCAGGATCGACAGTGCATAATGTCGTCTTCGCGGTGACCGGATCGGCCGGCCTGGAAAGGAGACGATGGCCACGACAACGCGACGACTTACCACCGCCCAGGCGTTGATCCGCTTTCTCCGAGCGCAACAGACCGAGCGGGACGGCGAGCTGAGGGACTTCTTCGGCGGGTGCTTCGGGAT
>CAZKJJ010000430.1:0-2579 GCA_964553055.1 uncultured Acidimicrobiia bacterium | reverse complement strand
CCTGCAACTGCGAGCTGCGCAAGTGGCGGAGTTCGAGGGCGAGGTCGAGCGCAGTCTTGGTTATGCGGAGACTGCCCTCACCTACTTCGAGGCCTCGGGTGACGTTGAGGGCCTCCGCCAAGCCGCCACCGCCCAGTCATCGACCTACAACGGCCACTTCCGATCTCCCGAGGCACTCGACGCGATCGAGCAGGTCTACCTGGACGTCGAGGAAGTCGATGATGACGTCACGGCCCGGGTTGCAGCAGAAGCGGGACGGAGCTTCATGCTCAACGGCCGCCCCGATGAGGCGATCCAGGCTGTCGAGCGACTGCTTCCCGTGGCGGCCCGACTAGGCCTGGCCGATCTAGCGCTGGACAGCCTGGTCACGCAGGCCACAGCCCTGGCCAACGTGGGGAGGGGCATCGAAGCGAGGGCGGTCCTCCAAGGAGCTGCCGCGGTGGCGGAGGACACAGGGCACCTGACGACGGCACTGCGAGGGCTCAACAACCTGGGCTCCATTCTGAGGGCAGACGACCCCATCGGCTCGATGGCGGTGGCGGGGAGAGCCGCCGACCTGCTCGCTAGGCTCGGTGACCTGGGTTGGGGAGTTCGGAACACCTGGGACATCGCCTTCGACCTCATGGACGACGGCCGATACGACGAGGCACTGGCCCGTCTCGACACCTACGAAACGGAGGAGCTCTCGGAGTGGTGGCAAGCTGCCTGGTACGCGGGTGGCATGTGGGTGGAGTTGCTGCGAATGGGCGACCTGGAGAGGCACGATCGAATGATCGAAGCGCTCTCCTTCTACGCAGACGACACCGACCCGCAGATCCGGGCTGGCATCGATGCCTGGCAGTGCAATGTGCACACCGCGACAGGCCGCTGGGACGACTCCTACCAGCTGGCGGTCGAGATCGAGGATCCGAGCGGTCTGGAAGCCGCCTGGGAGGCGGCGCGAGCGGCAGCCTGGACGCAGGACCTCGGGCGAGTCGACCGGGCGCTCGAGATGATCGGGCCATCCGAGCCCGGTACGCCGAGAATGGTCCGGGGTACCCGGATGTATGTGGAAGCCACCCGGGAAGCCCTGGAGGGCAACCTGGAGGAGGCCGCCAGGGTCTTCAGCGAGCTCATCGCCCTGTGGGAGCCCATCGCCTTCAAGAAGGACCTGACGTGCGCCCGTGCCACCTTCGCCATGCTGGTGGGCCAGGACCACCCTGCCGCGGCCGGCGCCGCCCAGGCCGCCTACGACTGGCTGCGCGACACGGGAACGGGCTCCTACCTTCGGGTCTACGCTGCTGGGTTGCCGCAAGCGGCCGCTCAGCAGGCGGCCGCCCGGTAGCGACCTAGATGTCGTTCTGCTCGATCTTCTCGAGTATCGGCCTCGAGAGGAGGTTCTCTTGAAGCCGGAGCCACTGCCTTCCCAAGCATCGGACTTGGCCGACTCGCTCGTGGGGGTCTGGGGTCTGGTGAGTCGAGAGGACTATGACGCCAAAGGCAACCGGCTGATAGATCCCCATTTGGGTGCGGACCCTTCGGGAATCCTCTGCTTCTCGAAGGAGTACTTCTCGGCGCAGTTCTCCAAGCGTGACCGATCGGAGCTCTCGAGCGTTCCCAGCGCGCTGACTGCTGACAACACCTCGGCCGTGGGCGGCTACGACGCGTACTTCGGTCGTTACTGGATCGACGAAACCGGCGAGGCCATCGTGGTGCACCTCCAGGGCTCGCTCACCCCTGCCAACACGGGACAAGAGCTCACCCGTGCCGTCCGAGCATCGGAGAGCCGTCTGATCATCAGGCTCTCCACGTCCGCCGACGACGGCACGGCGCTGACCCGCACGCTCACCTTCGAGCGGCTTCCCTGACCGGCAGCGAGCTCGGCGGCAGTCATGCCGATCCCATCCCAGCTCAGCGACCTGCCTGGAGCTGCTCCTTCTGCCAGTCGAAGTCGATGGCGCCCTCGTAGAAGCGGTCGGGGTTCTCGACCGCCCAGAGCTGCTTGCGGATGATGTAGTTGTCCGGGTCGAGCCGCGCTGCTTCCCGCAACGACTCGATGGCGGAGGCTCGGTCGCCTCGCCGGAGCGCCCTACCGGCCTCCCGGAAGAGCCCCACGGCTCGAGGGGACAGCTCGGCGATGTCGTCGTCTGCCGGGGACACCACTGGTCCTCGGAGCCACCGCTCGATGAGGTCGGCCGTGTCTGGCCTTCGAATGTCGAAGTCTGTCCTGACCACTGCCTCGATCTCACCGTCTGCGCTGACCAGCACGCCGTTGGGGACCTTCCTGAATCCGAACAGCGACCCGAGGGTGTTGTCCGTGTCGATGAGCGTCGGGAAGGAGTCTTGTTGGGGCGTGGCGAAGGCGGAAGCTGCAGGCGCGCCCTGGACATCCATCGCCACCGACACGAAGGCGAGGTCGTCGCGCCCCTCCAGGTACTGCTGCCAGACCGGCAGCTGGTAGCGGCAGCTTCACCACGACGCCCACACGAAGATCAGCAGGGGACGGCTGCCGTCTGCCCCAACGTCCACGGGGTTGCCGTCGAGGTCGGGCAGCGTGATCTCCGCGAGCTGATCACCGACGCCGAGCAAGCTCACGGCCA
>CAZKJJ010000429.1:0-2583 GCA_964553055.1 uncultured Acidimicrobiia bacterium | reverse complement strand
TGTGAAGCTCTTCCTCCATCTTCACCAGACGGGCGGTCTCCTCCTCGGTGAGCCTGTGGACGGGGATGCCTGTCCACTGGGCGAGCACCTCTGCTATTTCCTCCTCGTCGATGATCGACCCGATGTCCTCTCCTCCCTTGCGGAGCTCCTCCTCGATCCGACCGCGGTCTGCGATCAGTGACCGCTCTTGGTCCCGGAGCTGGGCTGCTCGCTCGTACTGCTGGGAGAACACCGCGGACGACTTGTCCTTGCGGACTGTGGTGAGCTTGTCCTCGAGCTCGGTCAGCTCAGGATGAGCGGAGCTGGTCCGCCTGATCCTTATCCTGCTGCCTGCCTCGTCGATGAGGTCGATCGCCTTGTCTGGGAGGAACCGGTCCGAGATGTACCGATCCGCCAGATTCGCCGCCGAGACCAGCGCCTGCTCGGTGAAGCTGACCTTGTGGTGAGACTCGTAGTGCTCCTTCAATCCTTGGAGGATCTGGATCGTGTCAGTGACGGAAGGCTCGTCGACCTGCACAGGCTGGAACCGCCTCTCGAGAGCTGAGTCCTTCTCGAGGTACTTCCTGTACTCCTCGAGGGTGGTGGCGCCCACCGTCTGGAGCTCGCCCCTGGCCAACATCGGCTTCAGGATCGAAGCGGCATCGATGGCGCCTTCGGCGGCACCCGCCCCCACCAGCGTGTGGATCTCGTCGATGAACAGGAGGATGTCGCCTCTGGTTCGAATCTCCTTCAGGACCTTCTTGAGCCTCTCCTCGAAGTCACCCCGGTAGCGGGAGCCTGCGACCAGCGCGCCCAGATCGAGCGTGTAGAGCTGCTTGCCTTGAATCGTCTCGGGGACCTCCCCCAGCACGATCCGCTGCGCCAGGCCCTCCACGATCGCGGTCTTCCCGACCCCGGGCTCGCCGACCAGAACCGGGTTGTTCTTGGTCCTCCTGGACAGGATCTGCATGACCCGCTCGATCTCCCTGACCCTGCCGATCACCGGATCGAGCTTCCGGTCCCTCGCCATCTGGGTGAGGTTCCTCCCGAACTGGTCCAAGACCGTGGATCCGGAGGGTGAGCTCTCTCTACCCTGCGGCTGGGAAGGCTGGTCCTCGCCCTGCACGCCTGAGAGCAGCTGGATGACCGTCTGACGGACCTTGGGCAGATCGGCCCCCAACTTCTGCAGTACCTGAGCTGCAACCCCCTCCCCCTCCCGAATCAGGCCGAGGAGGATGTGCTCGGTGCCGATGTAGTTGTGGCCGAGCTGCAGGGCCTCACGGAGAGAGAGCTCGAGGACCTTCTTGGCACGCGGGGTGAACGGGATGTGGCCGCTCGGGGCCTGCTGGCCCTGGCCGATGATCTCGACGACTTCCTGCCGTACAGACTCGAGGCTGATCCCGAGACTCTCCAAGGCCCTGGCCGCTACTCCTTCACCCTCATGGATCAGCCCGAGGAGGATGTGCTCGGTGCCAATGTAGTTGTGATTGAGGAGGCGAGCTTCTTCCTGGGCGAGGACGACCACTCGGCGGGCCCTGTCGGTGAACCGCTCAAACAATCAAACGCCTCCTAGACGCATCTGGCGCTCCCCGAGAGCTACTCGAGTCGCGCCTCGGGAAGTATAGCTCCGGCCCGGTACTTCCCCCGAAACCACATCCCTACCAACGTTACCGCCCGAGAGTCTCTTCCGGACACGGGCAGTACGACGATCGGTACCATGACCTTTGGCCGAAAGAAGTCTCGCATGGACGCTCCCATCCTCAAGGATCTCGTACCGCTTCCCTCCGTCTGGCGGCGGCTCGAGACGGTCGAGGATCGGCTGCTCGAGGTATCGGCCTCTTCTCATCGGTTTCTGACCGAAATCGCACAGCATCTCATCCAAGCAGGCGGGAAGCGCTTTCGGCCACTCGTCGCCCAGCTGGCTGCCGAGTTCGGGCCCGCTGACGACGGGCGGGCCGTCGACGCAGGCGCCGCGGTCGAGCTCATCCACTTGGGCAGTTTGTACCACGACGACGTCATCGACGAGGCGGAGAGCAGGCGCGGGGCCAGCTCCGTGAACGTGAACTGGAGCAACACGGTTGCGATCCTCGCCGGCGACTACCTGATGGCTCGTGCCTCCGAGCTGGCGGCTTCCTCGCTCGGACTCGAGTCCGTCCGGTTGCTCGCCACCACTTATGCGGAGCTGGTGGAAGGCCAGACTCTCGAGCTGCACCTGACCAACGACGTCGAACACAGCAGGGACGACTACCTCAAGGTGATCGGCGGCAAGACGGCCTCGCTGATCCGGACGTCCGCCAGGTTGGGAGCGCTGGCCGCAGACGCCGATCGTGAGGTCGTGGACGCTCTCAGTGAGTGGGCGTGGGAGCTCGGCATCGTGTTCCAGATGACGGACGACGCGCTGGATCTCATCGCCTCAGACAGGTTCCTGGGGAAGCCGACCGGATCGGACATACAAGAGGGGGTGTTCACGCTGCCGGTCATCTATGCCATGGAGGGGTCGCGAGGAATGCAGGTGCGCGAACTGTTGGCTGCGGGAAAGCCATTCGCGCCTTCCACGGTCGAGCTCGTCATCGACCGGGTGCGTGAGGGGGGACACGTAGACCG
>CAZKJJ010000428.1:0-2584 GCA_964553055.1 uncultured Acidimicrobiia bacterium | reverse complement strand
GGCAGTAGATGCGATCGGTGCTATCCAGCGCCTGACTGACATCCTGTTCCACGATGCGGAGACTGATCCCGTCGTCGCGGAGAGTCGGTATCATCCCGTACAGCTGCCGGATCACCACCGGCGCCAGACCGAGTGAGATCTCGTCCAGCATCAACAGGCGAGGGTTGGCCATGAGACCTCTGCCGATGGCCAGCATCTGCTGCTGTCCCCCGGACAAGGCAATGCCCGGGGCTTTGCGTCGCTCCCGCAGCATCGGAAACAGGTCGTAGACGCGGTCCAGATCCCAGTTTCCCTTTCTGCGCACATGGGCTCCCATCAGGAGGTTCTCCTCGACGCTGAGACTGGGGAAGATCCGGCGGCCCTCCGGGACCATCGTCACTCCGGCCTCCGCTATGCGCTCGGAACGCTCGTTGCCGATCGATCGACCATCGAAACGGATCTGACCCCTCTTCGTCGTCATCAGGCCGGCCAGCGACTTGAGCAGTGTCGACTTCCCGGCTCCGTTGGCACCGACCACCGCGACGACTTCCCCCTCTTCCACGGTGAGCGCTGCTTCGAACAACGCTTGAAACGCCCCATAGAAGGCATCGAGCCGTTCGACCTCCAGCAACATCGACATGCCTCTAGGGCCCATCCTCGATGCCGAGATAGACCTCACGGATCTCTGGGCTCGCCATGACTGTCCGGGGGTCGCCTTCGATTAGATGCCTGCCGAAGTGAATCGCCTGTACTCGATCGACCACGGCGACCAGGGCGTGGAGGAGGTGCTCTATCCATATGATCGACATGCCAGCTCGGTGGATCGAACGGATCAGCTCGACCAACTCATCGACCTCGAGATCGGTGAGGCCGCCGGCTATCTCATCGAGAAGCAGGACAGACGGGTCGGTGCACAGGGCTCGGGCAAGCTCCAGCCGCTTGCGATCGAGAATCGTAAGAGAGCCGGCCAGGGTGTTGGCCTTGTCCAACAGCCGGGTGTCGGACAAGACCTGCACGCAACGATTTCGAACGTCCTGCTCACTGGCAGACGACCCGTACACTCCCGCGACCAGGACATTCTCGAAGACGGTCATCCCGGTGAATGGTCGCGGAATCTGGTAGGTGCGGCCGAGACCGTCCTTCACGCGCAGGTGTTGCGCCAGACCGATGATGGGGGACTGACCGAACCGGATGATTCCGGAGTCGGGACTGATCGAGCCGGTGACCAGATTGAACAGAGTCGTCTTACCGGCGCCGTTTGGCCCAACGATGCCAAGCGCCTCACCCTCATCCAGGCTGACACTGAGATTGTCGATGACTTTGAGGGCCCCAAAGGCCTTGTTCAGCTCGACGATCTCTAGTGCCGGCCCCAATCTGGTACGACCTGGTGATCTACTAGGAGCCGATCGCCTTGATCGTCCCGGTGGTCGGAATGTCGCCAGCCAGCGAGTTGTCCACAACGACCAGCTCATACCTGAAGTCACCACCGAGCACCCACTGCCCGCCCACCATCGGGGTGGTGGAGACGTTGGGAACCGGGTTTGTGGGCCCGCCTCCCGACCAGTTGACCGGACCGACAATCGTGTCCAGCGACGTGGCGGCCACGGCCGCCAGCACCGACTCCCGATCGTCCACGTCCTGGGTTCTGGAGAGCACGTCCACGGCGATCTCGACCAGCGAGTGGGAAAACCCAATCGGCTGGGTCCACTGCCGGCCGGTCTCCGACGTGTAGGCATCCGCCAGCTCGGCCGAGCTCTCGCCGGTGAGCGACGACGAAAACGGGTGATCGGGGCTCCACCAGACCTCGGAAGTGAGGCCGTCGCCGGAATCGCCGTCCAGTCCGTCGACGGACGCCGGGAACAGAATCGCCTTGCCGATAGTCGCAGCCAGCGGGCTGAATCCCTGCTGGGCCGCCTGCGTCCAGAACGTTGTGAAGTCGGGTGGCAACGGAACACCGGTGATGATCTGACAGCCGGCATCGTCGAAGGCGGTGATGTGGGTCGAGAAGTCGCTGGACAGGTTCTCGTAGAAGCCCGGATTGACTATCTGATACCCAGCAGCGTCGAGTGCGGGTGGAAAGCCCACTTCAGGGTCTCCCCACACGGTGCCATCACCGTCGTTGGGGAACAGACCCCCGACGATCTTGTTCGTCTCCAGAGCGTCCCACAGCGCGATGAACTGTGGGATCAGGCTCTCCAGACCCCAGAAGTAGTGATAGGTCCACGTGAACGACTGAGATGCGCCGCTCGGGTCGCCGCCACGGGGAATGAGCCACGCCTGCCAGGGCGCCACCGTCGACACGCATGGAACCCCGTTGACCTCGCACTGGTCGGACACGGGGTTCGTCGTCTCCGGAGTGGAGGCAACCAGCATGAGGTCGATCTCGTCTTCGAGGATCAGCTCCCCAGCCACCTCGCTGGCCACCGTCTGGTCGGACTGGGTGTCCTTGACCACGATCTCCAACGAATGCTGCACACCGTTCACCGATACGCCATCGGTGAGCAGATCCTGCACCGCCCCCAGAACAAACGAGTCCGCCTCCCCGAAACTGGCAAACGGACCGGTCTGCGGTGAGACGTACCCCAGCTTGATGGTCCGGCCACTC
>CAZKJJ010000427.1:0-2587 GCA_964553055.1 uncultured Acidimicrobiia bacterium | reverse complement strand
ACATACCCGATGAGATCGCCACGATCCTGGACCCGCTCGGGAACGCCACGCACACGGCACTGACCTTCGATCTCGTCGGCGAGGACGTCCTGATCACGGGGGCGGGCCCCATCGGTCTGATGGCGTCCGCCATCTCGATGCACGTCGGATGCCGCTTCGTGGTGGTGACAGACCCCAACGCCTTCCGTCTCGAGCTCGCCAGACGATTCGGAGTGACCAGGGCGCTCGACCCCCGCTCCGCTTCGCTCGCCGATGTCATGGAGGAGCTGGGCATGACGGAGGGCTTCGACGTTGGCATGGAGATGTCCGGAAGCCCGAGCGCCCTCGAGGCGATGCTCGACGTGATGATCCATGGGGGCCGGATCGCCGTGCTTGGCATCCCGCCTGCCGAGATCAACACCGACTGGACCCAGATCATCTTCAAGGGTCTGACGATCCAGGGGATCTACGGCCGTGAGATCTTCGAGAGCTGGTACAAGATGGCGAGCATGCTGCAGAGCGGGCTCGATGTCTCGCCCGTCATCACTCATCGGTTTCCTGCAGCTCGGTTCTCCGAAGCGTTCGCCGTCCTGGAGTCAGGCCAGGCGGGAAAGGTGCTGCTCGACTGGGCCTAGAGAGCCACCTCGTCCGCGAAGCCCGCCTCGTCCGCGAAGCCCGCCTCCTCCGGTTCGCGGCTCGGCCCGCCTCCCGGAATGACCAGCAGTGGTCGGGCGCTCTCCTGCATCACCCTGACCGAGACACTGTCCCAGTCGGGAAAGAGCGGTCTGGTGGCACCGAGGACGATGAGGTCGGCGTCCACCTGCTCCGCCACCTGCTGGATGACAGCCGCAGGGTCATCACCCTCGAGGGGCACAGCCCGGTGAGGGATGCCTCTGACCTCGAGGGCTGACGTCAGCGGCTCCGTGCGCTTGCGGCCTCGCTCTTCGACGTAGTTGGCTGTCACGTCGGGTGGCGGCTCCTGGTCGGAGTCCGCGTCGAGTGGACGCCAGATGGGCGTCTCGAGGGTGTCGACGAAAGGATGCGGCACCTCGATGACTGCCAGCACCGTGACATGCTGAGCGGTCGCCAACCAGCGGTCCATCAGGTCAGCGACCCTGGTAGGGGAGAGCGCGCCCGCAGTCGCGATCAGGATGCGCACTGGTTCAGGTTAGGCGTCGTATGGAACCAGAGGCGACCCGAGATACCGACACCATGTCGGCCGGTTTCTCAACGTTTGGGAAACCATTGCCCCCTTGGCGAAGGGAACGTGGCACTCTGGTGGGAGTGTCGACTGCAAACGATGTGTCGGTGTCTAAGCCCCCCGTCGTCCTCATCATCGACGATGAGCCCCTCGTCAGAGAGGTCGTCGGTCGTTACCTGATGCGCGAGGGATTCGAGGTGATCACGGCAGGGGACGGTACGGAGGCGCGCCACGCGCTCCGGGCCCGCAAGCCCGACCTGGTCGTCCTCGACCTGATGCTTCCTTCGGTCGACGGCCTCACCATCCTCTCTGAGATGAGAAAGACTTCCGACACGCCTGTGATCCTCCTTTCCGCCAGGCGCGACGAGGCGGACCGCGTCCGCGGCCTCGAGCTGGGTGCAGACGACTACGTCGTGAAGCCGTTCTCCCCGCGCGAGCTGAGCGCCAGGGTTCGCTCGGTGCTTCGCAGAGCAGCGCGAGCGCCCCTCGTGAGCGGAACGCTGGAGTTCCCAGGCCTCCTCATCGACATACCGACCCGCGAGGTCACGGTCTCTGGCTCGCTGGTTCAGCTGACCCCGAAGGAGTTCGACCTGCTGGCTTTCCTGGCCTCGGCTCCTCGCCAGGTCTTCACCCGCGGCCAGCTCTTGAGGCAAGTGTGGGAATCGTCTCCCGATTGGCAGGACCCCGCAACGGTCACGGTTCACGTTCGCAGGCTCCGTCAGAAGATCGAGGACGACCCTGAGCATCCCCGCTGGCTCACCACCATCTGGGGCGTCGGCTACAGGTTCGAGCCATGAGAATGCTGCTCTCCCTGCTGGGCGTTGCCCTCTTGGCTGTGCTGGCTGCGGAGGTGATCATGCAGCCAACGCCATCGGATCGCGTCGCCCTCCTCTCCGTCTTCGGCGCTGTAGCGGTGGCGACGGCCGGGCTCGGTCTTGGCCTGCGGGGGTTTCGCTTTCGGTCTCTCAGGAGAGCCGTTCTCCTGGTGGCGGTCGGCTCGGTCGGTGCCGCCGCCCTTGCGGTGGCGCTGTCTGCCGGCCTCATGTTTCTGAGTGGTCACGATCTCAGACTCGTTCTGGTCGCTCTTGGGCTCGGTGTCGGTCTGGGGACGGTCGTGGCGATCAGCGTGACCGGTCCGCTCACCGACGATCTCAGAACCCTGGGCGAGATTGCCAGGCGCGTGGGAGATGGAGATCTCTCCGTCCGAACGGGCATCGACCGGCCGGACGAGCTGGGTGACGCAGCGAGGGCGCTCGACGGCATGATTTCGGCACTGCGTGCATCAGAGGAGGAGCGAGCACGGCTCGACCGGTCCCGCAGCGAGTTCCTGGCGGCCATCAGCCACGATCTGCGGACCCCGCTCCAGGCGCTCCGCTCCGCCACCGAGGCGCTTCAGGACGGGCTGGC
>CAZKJJ010000426.1:0-2588 GCA_964553055.1 uncultured Acidimicrobiia bacterium | reverse complement strand
ACGACCTCGACAGAGATCTCCTTCGCCTCAGGAAGAACTCCCGAGATCGCCTCCTCGACCGATAAAACGGCATCCTCCAGGCTCCTCTGGCGCAGGCCGTCCTGGAGGTCCACCTCGATGTTCACCAGGATCTGATCAGGCCCCAGGTGCATGGTGAGGAGCCTGCCGACCCCTGCTACCTCAGGCAGCGCCAGCACGGCAACCCTCACGGCAGCCCGGTCCGAACGACTCGCTGCTTCCCCGATCAGCAGCGCCTTGGTCTCCATTGCGAGCAGGACAGCGACCACGGCCAGCAGCAGACCGATTGCCATCGAGGCAATGCCGTCCCACGTGCTGTCACCCGTGGCTGTTGCCAGACCGAGCCCGATCGCCGCCAGCAGGAGCCCTGCCATCGCTGCGGAGTCCTCGAGCAGCACGACGAGGGTCATCGTGTCAGTTGTCTCGCGCATGGACCTCCAGACGCCTCTGGATCCCCTCTCAGCGTTGAACTCCCTCCTGGCGACGCGAAAGGCGACTGTCTCTATGGCGAAAGCCAGGGCGAGCACGACGAAGCTCGGCAGCACATTCTCGATCTCGTGCGGCTGCCGGACTGCGTCCAGGCCTCGAAGAAAGGAGACGACCGCTCCCCCCACGAAGAGCATGACCGCAACCATGAAGCTCCAGAAGTAGACCTCTTTCCCCCTGCCGAACGGATGCTTGGCATCCGGAGGCTTCCCCGCAGCGTGGATGCCACGCAGCAGCAGCAGCTGGTTTCCGATGTCCGCGACCGAGTGAAATCCCTCTGCGAGCATGGCAACGCTCTTGGTCACAGCGGCTGCGCCGAATTTGAGGAGCGCGATCGTCGTGTTGCTGGCCAGCGCAGCCACCACGGCTCTTCGCGATCCCTTTGCCGCCACGGAGGGGAGTCTATGAGTGGGTGGTAGGTCAGTAGTCGAGGACCAGTACCTCGTCCATCTGCACAGTTCCACCGATTCGGGCCTGCCCTTCCCGCCACGTCAAGTGGATCGTGGAGGGAGATCCGACCTCGTCCCCCTGGTTGACGGTCAACCTGCCCGAAGGCTCACCTCTGGCTTGCAGAACCGCGGCGAGCGCCACCGCGGCGTTGCCGGTCGCCGGGTCTTCTGGGACACCGACACCGGGAGCGAAGAACCGCGCTTTGACCGCGTGGCGCGACTCCCAGGCACATACGTAGAGCAGGTCACCTTGATCGAGGGTCCCGGAGTCGAGCACGATCGATGCGACCTCGGAGGGTTCGTTCAGCTCGAGCAGCAGGTAAGGGATGGGCATCATCACCCTGCGCGCCGACCGGGCGGGCGGAAGCCCTCGCTCCTTGGATACGGCCCTCGGATCGTTCAGCGTCTCGACTCGCTGGTCGAGAGCCGTCTCCACCCAGGCGACGTCGCCTTCCATTTCGAGGGAGACGTCGCCGATGCCGCAGCGAAGCGTCGTGACCTGCCCTGGGCCGATCACCGACAACACCCAACAGGCCCCGACGAGCGGATGGCCTGCAAACGGCAGCTCGGCGCGCGGTGTGAAGATCCTCGCCAGTGGTGGCTCATCGAGGCTTCTCCACGAGAGGAAGACCGTCTCCGAGAACCCCAACTCGGCGGCGATGGCCTGCATGTCCGGCGAGGAGAGGCCGGAGCAGTCCGTGACCACTCCGAGTGGGTTGCCGCCCTCCGCGCCTCTCGTGAACACCCGAACGACGTAGCAGTGCCGCATGTGGAGGACCCTACGCTCCAGGGGGCCTACTGGGTGGCTCCCACTAGCGTCCTTTGGGTGCCCGATCTCGACACGCTGGTGGCGCAGATGATCCTGGCGCTCGGTCTCGCCCTCGTTGCTGGGAACAGCTGGGCTTGGATCCAGTACAAGCGAGGTAGGAGTCCTGCGTCTGCCCCGGGGGAGTTCCGGAAACCGAGAGCGATCTTCCTGCTCGTCGTGGGATCGCTGCTGGCCGTGTGGGGACTGGCGAGCCTCCTCTGAGAGGCCGCTGGTACGATCGGCCGGCCTGCGGGTGTAGTTCAACGGCAGAATGCGAGCTTCCCAAGCTCGAGACGGGGGTTCGATTCCCCTCACCCGCTCTGGAGGTCGAGGCGATGATCCTGTCGGACATCTCGATCAGGAAGGCGATTGCAGACGGCCGCGTCGTCATCGACCCGTTCCAAGAGGCGTTCGTCCAGCCTTCGAGCGTCGACCTGCGGGTCGACCGCTACTTTCGCGTGTTCGAGAACCACCGGTATCCGTTCATAGACCTCAAGCAGCCGCAGGAGGACCTGGCGAAACTCGTCGAGGTGGAAGGCGATCCCTTCATCCTTCATCCGGGCGAGTTCGTGCTCGGTTCGACCCTCGAGCGCGTTGCCTTGAGTGATGACATCGTTGCGAGGCTCGAGGGCAAGTCGTCCCTGGGTCGGCTCGGACTCTTGATCCACTCCACTGCCGGTTTCGTCGATCCTGGGTGGGACGGATTCCTCACGTTGGAGCTGTCCAATGTGGCCAACCTGCCGATTGCCATCTACCCAGGGATGAGGATCGGCCAGATCTCCTTCTACGAGCTCTCGGAAGCCGCCGAGCGCCCCTACGGAGCAAGC
>CAZKJJ010000425.1:0-2591 GCA_964553055.1 uncultured Acidimicrobiia bacterium | reverse complement strand
AGACGGCTGCGATCAGACCGTTCACTCAGCGACTGCTCGGTACCAAGGGAAACACCCGACGTCCACTTCTCCGGATGCTGTTGCCGACGACGGTGGCCTCCGGCTTCATGAACAACATCCCGCTCGTGGCCATGATGATCCCGGAGGTGTCTGCATGGGCACGGAAGAGGGGGTCAGATCGGTCCCGGTTTCTGCTTCCCCTCTCCTATGGAGCCATCCTCGGTGGTGTACTCACCTTGATCGGTACTTCCACCAACCTCGTGGTCGCCGGTCAGATGGGCGAGCTGGGTCTGGAGTCCTTCGATTTCTTCGAGTTGGGTCGCATCGGCGTGCCCCTGGCGATCTCCGCCATCCTGGTTCTGGTACTGATCACCCCCCGGGTTCTCAAACGGCGAGGCTCCACCGGTGTGGCGCTAGAGGAGCGGTCCAGGGACTTCTCGATCGAGATGGAAGTCGTGCCCGATGGTCCGTTGGAGCGGCTCAGTGTCGACGAGGCCGGGCTGAGGCATTTGGGGGGTGTCTTCCTTGTGTCCGTAGATCAGGGGGATGCGGTGATCGCTCCGGCAACACCGGACACGGTGCTGCACGGCGGCAACGTCCTACGTTTCGTGGGAAAGGTGGACCAGGTCCTCGACCTCAACAGCGTGAGGGGCCTGCGTCATGCCGATCACCTGGAGGTCTCGGAGCTGGATACCAGAGGGCCAACCTATTTCAACGCCGCCATCGGGGGTGACAGCCCGCTGGTGGGACATACCTTGAAACAGGTGGGCTTCCGGTCCCGTTATCAGGCGGCGGTGGTGGCCATCCACCGGGCGGGTGAGCGCATCGACGCCAAACTCGGGGAGGTGCCGCTGAGAGTCGGCGATGCCCTGGTCGTGGTCTCCGACCCGGGGTTCAAGGACCGTTGGACGGGCCGCTCTGATTTCCTCCTCATAGCCGATCTGGACGGTGAGGTCCGCCCTGCCGCACCGGGAAACCGACGCACTCTCCTGGTTCTCGGCTTGATGGTGGTCACCGCCGCGACCGGCCTCGTCCCGATTCTGCATGCCTCCTTGGCGGCTGCTGCTCTGCTCATCGTGCTCAAGGTGCTCACACCGGGAGAGGCGCGTCGAGCGCTCGATCTCGATGTGCTCGGCGTCATCGCCGCGGCGTTCGGGCTCGCCGCTGCGGTCGACACCTCAGGTCTCGGGTCCCTGGTCGCCGATGGTCTCGTGACCGCGATGGCTGTTTTCGGCGAGACCGGAGTTCTGATTGGAGTGATACTCGCCACGATCCTGCTGACCGAGCTGGTGACCAACAATGCCGCCGCCCTGCTGCTGCTGCCCGTGGCGCTGAGTGCCGCCGACTCCGCCGGTGTCTCGGCACGAGGCATGGCCGTGGCCGTTGCCATCGCTGCCTCGGCGTCGTTCCTCACGCCCATCGGCTACCAGACCAACACCATGGTCTACGGACCTGGTGGGTACAGGGTGTCGGACTATGTCAGACTGGGTCTTCCCCTGACCGTGCTCACCGTGTTCATGCTTGCCCTCCTCGTTCCGGTCTTCTACTAGAGCCGAGCCCGGTGCATCGTCGACGGGGAGGGCGCTCGCACGGCGTCGGGGCCGACTACTCCGAGCATGGCGAGGGCTACCGTGACGAGGATGAATCCGGTTGACCTCGAGGGAAAGGTCTACGGGCCTGTCCCCTGGCGGGTGGCAGTTGATGCCGTCACCGACTTTGTGGAGGTGACCGGTGACGACCAGGGCCGCTGGACGGAGTCTGCCCCGCCCGGCTTCGCCGCCGCCGCCCTGTTCTCGGTGGCTCCCGACCTCCTCGATGAGCTGTTCGACCGGTCGGTGATCCACGGTGAGCAGTCATTTGTCTGGCACGCGCCGCTTTCCGTCGGGGGGCTTCTCGACGTCACTGGGACGGTGACCCGGGTCCGAGAGCGCGGTGGTGTCTTCTTCATCACCTTTGAGATGCGCGCCGAGGATGTACTCTCTGGGAAGTCCGTCTTCCTGGTCTCCGACGAAGCGATCCCCGGTGGGGAGTCCGGGTTCGACAGACAGGAACCGCCGCATTCCTACGCAGGAGCGAAGACGGGCTCACAGGTCTCGGCTTCCCGTTCCGACCTGATTCGCTACGCCGCCGCAACCCGCGACTGGAATCCGGTCCACTGGGACCACGACGCCGCGGTCGCTGCTGGATTTCCCGGCGTGGTGGTCCACGGCTTGTTGCAGGCCGCGTGGGCATTGCGGGTGGCGCTGTCTTCCACCCATTCCGACCGGCCGGTGGCCGACGGGAGGTTCAGGTTCCGGAATCCACTTCTACCCGCCCGCCCCGCTGACGTCTCCCTAGAGATCAATGGACTCGCAGCAAGAGTCGTTCTCGCCGACGATGATGTCGAATATCTGACCGCCAATCTCACACTCGCCGATGAGTAACCCATCCGAAAGATTACAGGTCGAAACGGGAAGAGAACGTGAACTGGTCTCCCGGGCGCAGCAGGGCGATCGCTCTGCGTTCGCCGCATTGGTACAAGCACATCAGAACAAGGTCTATACATTGGCACGACGCTTGGTTGGTGAACCCCATCTGGCATCGAACGTCGC
>CAZKJJ010000424.1:0-2595 GCA_964553055.1 uncultured Acidimicrobiia bacterium | reverse complement strand
CGGCCTCCTTTCTAGGGCCGGTCGTCCTCTCCCAATCAGACGGTCGAGCGGCGACCGCGGATTCCGCCGGCGAAAAGCGCGATCAGCCAGATCAGACCCAGGACGATGGCGACGATAAACAGCCACTTGACGACGAACCCAAGCCCGACGAAGAGCGCGGCGATGAGCGCCAGCACTAAGAGAAGCCATACCATCGAGAAATCCTTTCGTGAGTGCGTTTTTCCTCTTTGAAGCTGCAGTTTGATACCCGAAGCGCACGACGTCTAAACCTGTCCATTTCGGGAGGTCGGATCGAACTTGCGTTACCAAGGAGGTCGCGGCCGACGCCGTCCACTCCGCCCTGCGTAAGCGGCGCCCCGAGCTGTACGTCGGATTTTCCGACCGTTTACACGATCCTCGGCAACAAGATTTGCCGCCCCGCTGGCCGAGCGCTACCTCGCCAGGACTGCAGTCGCGCGAGCGCGAGAGAAGTGCCGGATCGGCGCCGTCTCGGACGAACCTTTGCCCGTGATCGCGCGGGTGATATCGCTGGACGCTCCCGTCATAACGCCGACGACCCTTTCAACCACGAGATCCTCCTTCTCGTCTTGCCGGTGGACTCAGCGGGGCGATGATGAACGCTGGCCGAATCCCGTCAGCGTCGTCTCTGAGGCGTCGAGAGACCCCCGATCGGCGATTCTCGATTCCCGTTAGGCTCAAGATGTGAACGAAAGCCGAGAGTTCGTCCGACAAACTCTCGGCTTTCGAATCGGAGTTCGGGTCCTAGCCGGTCTTCTCGTCCAGCTTCTCTTTCGCTTCGCCGACCTTCTGCTCGGCCTGGCCCTGCTTCTCCCGAAGTTTGTCGTCGGTGGCCTTCCCTTCGGCCTCCTTGGCCTTGCCCTCTGCCTTTTCACGCTCGCCTGCCATTTCCATCTCCTCCTGTCTCTGCGCGGGAAGCCTGGCTTCCGCCGAAGGTCCCGCATCATCTATCGTCGGCGGGTTTCTACCCGCCGGGGCAACGTTCGAAACCGAGCAGCGAACTCGCCTGCGGACGCCTCAGCTCCTGCCAGAGGTTTTGCCGTGCTCACGTTCGGGTAGAAGCTGATCGTGAATTTGAAGAGCGTTGGGGATGCCGCCGCGCAGGGTTGGCGGCGCAAAGTGGCTGACGCGCTGGGATCGGCGGTCGCTCGGCGATCATCTCTCCGTCAGGAGGACGTTCGCTCCTACATCGGGATCGGCTTCCTGGCCCTCTCGATTCTCTACGTGGTGAAGACTGCTCGCCGGGCGACTACCGCTTGTTGACCGATCTTGCCCCGAATGGAGCGCCGAGCGTTTCCGAGGTTGAACGCCTCGGCCAACTTGCGCTCGACCTCCACGACGGGCCGTTGCAGGAACTGGCTCTGGTCGTGGGCGATGTTGGGCTTTTTCGATCACAGCTCGAGAGCTCCGGCCCGGATCCCGAGCTTATGTCACTCGCCGTGAAACGAGTCGAAGATCTGGAAGCGCGAGTTCTCGGAATCGATGCAAGTCTTCGGAATCTGTTCGCTGAGTCGGAGCCAGGGCGAGTCCCCCCGGGGCAACTCCATGAGTCGATCAGACGGGAAGCGGAGCGGTTTGGATCTGCGACCGGAATACCAACCGACATCGAGCTGGCGGAAGTTGCTGACCGCCTCGGTGAACAGCAGGAAGTCACGATACTGAGAGTCGTTCAGTTTTCGCTTCCTGGGCGAGTCGCCCGACGGTAGGCTTGCCGCGAGGTTACTGCGCGCTCCGGTCGCAGCCGTAAATGGCCGGCCTCCAGCTTTCGCCGGATGGCGGCGCATCACCTGATCAGTCGAGACTCAGCCGTGTTACCTCGCCGACCCGCTCCTCGGTCTTCCACCAGACACCTCCCGCTCGGCTGAGTCAGTTCTCCTCGTCGGTTCCGGACTTGTCCGACTGAGAGGTCTTGTACGCGCGGCGCTCGATCATCTCTCACGTCGCACTTCCTTGTGCAGCGCCGGCGCTTCCTGCTTCCGTGGAAACTCCAGAAACGTCCTCTTGCCGAATCGCTGCAGTCTCGTCCTTCTTCTTCGACGCAGTCTGGCAGTTCCTGTTCCCGCCGACGCCTTCGGGCCGGGCTCAAAACATCTAGCCGCGACTCCGCTGGAAGAGGGCGAAGGCAACTCCGTACCAGAAGACGATGAACACGAGGGCTGCGATGGTCGTGACCGTCGCCGCCACCGACACGGTGAAGAGAAGGTCTGTGATCAGGAGCACCGCCCCGGTCATCGCCATGACAAGAAAGACGGTGCCTGCGATCGCAATCGGGTTCGCAATTCGGACGAGCTTCGCCTTCTCGCCGATGCCGAAGCGAAGCCGATGGAGCGCCGTCGGCGACATGAGGAGCGCCGTTGCGATTGTCGTGCAAATGAACGTGGCGAAGTAGGTGAGCTTCTGGACACGGTTGATGTCGTCGAACCCGCCCGTAAACGGCACTGTCAAGAGGAACGCGAAAAGCACCTGAACTCCGGGTATGGCAACCCGAAGCTCACTCAGGAATTCGTCCCAGTGACGGTTTTGTCGCTCTTGCTCGGTCTCGCCAGGCTCTGTGCGGCTAAGGTCTCCGGCAATGGT
>CAZKJJ010000423.1:0-2596 GCA_964553055.1 uncultured Acidimicrobiia bacterium | reverse complement strand
GGTGGCTCCGGGTCTGTGTGGACGGCCTGCGTCGGATCACCGAGACGGAGACGGACTGGTACGGGATCGAGGTCGTCCGTCCCCTCCTCGAAGCGGGCATGACCGAAGCGGAGGTGCTGGAGGCGCAGGCGGACGTGGGGTCCCGCATGGCGCCCCTTGTCGAGCAGGCGACCCTGGCGATCTATCACGGGCAGCAGGAGCACGCCTGGAGCGCGGCGTTCGTGGAGTACGTGGAAGGGGCGCTGGAGAGGGCCGGCCTGCTCGAGCGGTTGCACCGTCCTCCCGCCATGTGCTTCCTCGACGTCACCGGCTACACGAGGCTGACCGAGGAGCGAGGAGACCAGGCTGCGGCGGACCTGGCGGGGAGGCTGGCCAGCCTGGTCCGACGCTCCGCCCGGGAACACGGTGGGCAGACGGTCAAGTGGCTCGGGGACGGCGTGATGTTCTACTTCCGGGACCCGGGCCGGTGCGTCATGGCCGCCCTGGAGATGGTGGAGGGTCTCGCCGCCCGCGACCTTCCGCCCGCCCACCCCGGGATCCACGCCGGGCCGGTGGTGTTCCAGGAGGGGGACTACTTCGGCCGGACGGTGAATCTCGCGGCGAGGATCGCCGACTACGCCCGACCGGGTGAGGTGCTCGTGAGCCAGGAGGTAGTCGACGCGGCGGAGGGGACGCCGGTCACGTTCGCGGAGGTCGGCCCCGTCGAATTGAAGGGCGTGTCCGCCGCCCTCCGACTCCACACGGCGCATCGAACCCCCTGACTCCCGGGTGGCGCTCGGATCCACGAACCGGGTCATGCGCCTCATGAACGTGGGCGCCGCTGACGGTCAATGACAACTTCGATCGGTTCCCGGCTCCGTCACCCCGATGTCGGTGACCTCGAACGAGTCCGACAACGGCCCGGTGACGGCAACGCCACCGACGAGGTCGTGCTTGTGGGCGACTTGCTTCCAACTGCGGGCCGAGCGGCCCGGTACAGGGGGAGGCAGGGTTCGCGCGATCACCCACACCCCGGTGATCGATGCCTGCGGCAACAGCCTATGGCTCCGCGACAATGATGGTGCCGATGCCTAATGGCCTGAGGTGCTCCGACGACGAAGGGTGGACGAGACAACCCACGCGGCCCGCCCTCCTCCGAGGAGGTACCGTGAGATTCCCCGGGCAATCGGCCGAACTGACTAAGGAGCGACGAGCTCGAAGCCAAGCTCTTCGAGGTCACGTGCATGTCGCCTGCAAAGCCAGCGCTCGCGTACCATTGGGTGCCCGGGCCTTCTCGCCCGCGTCGACTTCACCTGCACTCGCACCACGGCTTGCGCCTTCCGTTGGTGTCGGTGATCGCAGTATTGTCCGTTTGGATTCATGTCTCAATAGTAGCGTCCTACGCCGCACCCGCAGGGGAAGCATCGCAACTCCGCACGCCCACCGACACCTTCCCCGGATTCAAACGCCAGGTTCATGCCGCGTGCTCGACATCAACGCCAGGCCAACAGACGGGCTCGCCTCTGGCACACGTGGGGTCGCACGATGGTCCTACTCCAGCGCCATCAGCCGCCGGGGGTTCTCGATTGTCACCTGGTCCACAAGCTGCTCAGACAGACCGGCGGCGCGCAGCCTGGGCAAGAAGGCCTCAGCGAGGTATGTGAATCCCCGTCCGCCGAAGTAGCGAAGCTCCGACATCTGGCCCACGTCGTGCGACAGCAACAGGCGGTCTGCGAAGCCTTGCTCGGCCAGCGCGTTCACGAGCTGTATGAGTCGGTCTTCCAGACGTCCCATCTGGAGGCCGATGTTGTCGAAGGCTACGAAGGAGCCACGACGTGCGACCGCGATGCAGTAATCCAAGTAGGGCTGACTATCGCAATGGCCGAGGCAGACCCTCCTCAGATCCACCCCTTCCTCATCGAAGAGATCCAACTGCGCGAAGCCGGCAGCGACGTTGGTTGTGTGAGTGATGATGGCGAGGCCCGTGCGCCGGTGGGCCCTGGCGACAGCCCGATGTACTCGTTCCTCGAGCGGTGATAGCCAACCCTGGCTCACTCCAATCTCGCCGATCACTCCCGGCTTCACGTCCGTCTCGTCCAAGCCTCGCTCGATCTCCGCCACGAGCTGATCACTGATAGCTTTGACGGACCGTCGCCCGAGTGCGTCATGCGGGGGATAGAAGGGCTCCATGTACCAGCCGCAGCCCATGATGAGCGATAGGCGCGACTTCTCGGCCAGCCGTCGCACAGCCAGAGGCTGTCGCCCGCAACCCCGCGGCGTCAGATCGACGAGGCAACTGCCCCCCACCTGCTCAAATGCCCGCAGCTCCTCAAGGAGCAGATCCTCGTCGGCAAGTTGCTCGATAGATCCGCGACCCTCGTTCTCCCACATCGTCAAGAAGAGGTGCTCGTGGGGAAGTGTGAAGCCAAGCTCCTCAGCGTCAACGCGACCCGTGACGGTCTGTACCTGTCTCATGCCTACTCCCAGCGGCCAAGGCACTGGGCTTCCGTTGCCAGTTAAGGGGTTCGGCCTCTGCGGCAGCTGGAAGCTCCGCGAGGACTACCTCGACGCCTCCCGCGTACAGCTCGGCAAGCGTCTGTGGGCCGAGGTCCGTGTC
>CAZKJJ010000422.1:1138-2600 GCA_964553055.1 uncultured Acidimicrobiia bacterium | reverse complement strand
GCGACCCTTCACCCGATCATGCCCGCGCGAAAGAGGTCCATTGCTGGACGGTTACCCTGCGGCTTAAACATTGGAGTTTCAGTTTTCGAGGTTGGTCAGCGAGAGTGCTGACAAGAGACTCCTTTGTCTGCTGACCGAATTTCGCCAGCTCTTGATATCGACCCGCTCGGAGCCAGGGAATAGGACGGAATTGGAGACGGCTGGTGGAGTGCTCGGAGTAGGATCTCACAGCAAGAAAACGGCGCATGGTCAGCGCGAGCCCGAATCAACCTTGGTCCGGGTTCTTCCGTCGTCGAATCAACCTTGGTCCGGGTTCTCGGTTCGAATCAACCTTGGTCCGGGTTCTCTCGAATCAACCTTGGTCCGGGTTCTCTTGGTTCTTCCGACACCCTCGACCTAGAGATTGACCTCGGACTTGGATGATGGCTCGCCCTTCAGGAAATCGAATGGCTCTGAGCTTCGCTTGCAGGACTGGCCTCGCTCCGCGTGATTTGCACTAGGGTGATCCTGTCGGAACATGGTATCCCCCGCGCCAATGAGCGAGCCGTCAATCGAGAAGTTGGAGCGTGCCCTCGACTGGGCAGCCGGCAGAAAGAGCGTGAGCGAAGTGGTCGTCAGCGTCCACAGGCACGATGGATTTTCGTGGACGGGTGCGCGGGGGATGCAGCCTGACCGTGAGTTCTTCGTTGCCAGCACGACCAAACTCTTCACGGCTGCTCTGATCTTTCGGCTGATCGCGCAAGGGCGAGTGTCGCTGGAGGACCGCATTGTCCAGCTCCTCCCGAAGCTTTCGCTCAGTGGGCTGCACGTTCACAAGGGTCGCGATTTCACGGCGGAGGTGACCGTGCGTCAGCTCCTGTCCCAGACCTCGGGGATCCCTGACTACTTTCAGGGCAAGGCGGTCAAAGGCCCCTCGCTGGAGGATGAGATCAAGGCAGGGAGGGACCAGGCCTGGGATCTCCCAAAGGCCCTAGAGTGGGCGCGAGGGATGCCAGGGGCGTTTCCTCCCGGAAGGCCCAAGAGGACACTCTACTCCGACACGAACTACCAGCTCCTCGGGGCCATCGTGGAGGAGCTCGAAGAGGCGAGTTATGCCGAGACGGTCCAGCGAAGGATCGCCACACCGCTGGAGCTGAAGAAGACGCGAATGTTCCAGGGAAAGGACGTGGAAGACGAGGGAGAGGTGCTGCCTCTTCGGGTGGGAGCTCGGACCATTCACGTTCCGCGCGCGATGACTTCCTTTGGACCCGACGGGGGGGCAGTGTCGACGGCGGCAGAACTCTCGATCTTCATCAGAGCGTTCTTCGAAGGGCGCCTATTCCCGCGCGAGATGGTCTCCTCCCTGCTCGACTTCAATCCATTGTTCTTCCCCCTCGAATACGGAGTGGGCCTGATGCGCTACCGGTTGCCCTGGATCTTCTCCCCCTTTCGGCCACTACCGGCCCTGCTGGGACACAGCGGG
>CAZKJJ010000422.1:833-1128 GCA_964553055.1 uncultured Acidimicrobiia bacterium | reverse complement strand
TTCGCCTTTCACGCTCCCGTTGCGGGCCTGTCCCTCACAGGAACGGTCAACCAGCTGGAGCAACCCGGGAACTCCTTCCAGCTGATGGCTCGTCTCCTCGCCTCGCTCGGATCGCCCCGTTAGGAGGCCAACGCTTTCTTCAGGCGCGCCTCGACGATTTCACCCTGGATGTTCTTCATGAACGCCTCGATGTAGCGCGCAGCCTGGGTGCCGTAGTCCATGTGATAGGAGTGCTCGTACAGATCGAGGGCGAGGATCACGGTGGAGTTGGCGCAGGTCTGAGAGTGATCACTCG
>CAZKJJ010000422.1:0-823 GCA_964553055.1 uncultured Acidimicrobiia bacterium | reverse complement strand
TCGACAGACTCTGGCGATGAGCGTGATACGTCAGCAGAGCCCAGCCGCTTCCGCCCGCCAGGCTCCTGGCCACTGCGGTAAAGCGGGCTTCGAAGGCAGAGAGACTGCCAAAACTCGATTCCAGCGCGTGCCGCGTGAGCGCGCCCCACTCACCTTTTCCACCAAGGTTCTCAAAATAGGCCTCGTGAAGAATTACCGAGTTCTCGAAGGCTAGTCGTTTAGACTGCAGTGCCCCGAGGACAAAGCCAGGGACCTCCGGAGGGAGCTCAGCGAGCTTTCCCTCGACGGCATTGAGCTTGCGCACCGCGCCTGCGTAGTTGTTCTCGTGGTGGGAGATCAGCAGTCTCTCCGACAAGCCGGGGAGTTTGGTCGGATCGAAGGGTAGCGGACGCACCTGCATCGCAGTCGCGGCACCCGGAAACCTCTCGACTTGCGGTGGCCCGGATTCCGAAGATGCCGGACTTTCGGCTCGAGCCGGTCTGCCGCAGCTCAGCGTGGTCACGGCGCCCACCATGCCGAGCCAGACTCGACGGCTCGTGAGAGAGTCCTTCTTTTTGCGATCTTCTGTCATGCTCCGTCCTTGGTCTCGCTGACTACGCTACGCCTGCCCAGGCACGGATCAACGGGCTCCGCCTTCTTCCTTGCTTCCCGCGCCGGCATTCGGCGCACTCGACACAGTTTTCAGTTGAGCTTTCTCTTGCTGGGCTCCGCGCGCTGGGTGAGCACCTCCTCGGTCAGTCCGCGATCGGCCAGCAGTGCGAGGACCTCGGTGCCCTGGGACATGGACGCCAGCCACGCACCCCGGCCCGGCGTTCAAAGACCG
>CAZKJJ010000421.1:0-2608 GCA_964553055.1 uncultured Acidimicrobiia bacterium | reverse complement strand
CGGCTCGATCCCGGGACGCCAGATCGAATCGGCCCGCATCCCGATCACTCGGGCGGTTCGACGGGGCGGGAAGGTCTGGATCAACATCTTCCCCGACAAGCCCGTCTCTGCCAAGCCGGCTGAGACGCGCATGGGCTCAGGGAAGGGCAATCCCGAGTTCCATGTCGCCGTGGTGAAACCGGGAAGGGTCATGTTCGAGTTGTCTGGTGTTGACGAGGAACTGGCGCGAGAAGCGATGCGTCGAGCGAGCCACAAGCTGCCCGTCAAGACCAAGTTCGTGAGACGGGAGGAAGGGTGAAGCCAGGGGAGCTGCGCGATCTCACTGCTCGCGAGTTGGACGAGCGGCTCGCCGAGGCGAAAGAGGAGCTGTTCAACCTCCGGTTCCAGGTGGCGACGAACCAGCTCGACAACACCGCCAGGCTGCGGCTGGTGCGGAGGGACATCGCCAGGATCAAGACCGTGATCCGCGAGCAGGAGCTGGCTGCCTGGGAGGCTCAGATCCGGACGGGGGCGTCAGGGGAGCTGCAGGATGAGTGAGAGGACCAAGCGTAAGACGAGGACGGGCGTGGTCGTCTCCGACGCCCGCGACCAGACCGTGACAGTGGAGGTCGTCACGCAGAGCAGGCATCCTCGCTACGACAAGATCGTCCGAAGAAGCCGCAGGTTCCACGTCCACAATACGGAGAACGACGCCAAGCTCGGTGACCGGGTCGTCATCGTGGAAACGAGACCGCTCTCCAAGACCAAGCGATGGAGGGTGGCGGAGATCGTGGAGCGTGCCAGGTGATCCAGCAGGAGTCTCGTCTGAGGGTCGCGGACAACAGCGGGGCTCGCGAGGTGCTGTGCATTCGGGTGCTCGGAGGGTCACGCCGCCGGTACGCAGGCGTCGGCGACGTCATCGTGGCGACCGTGAAGGACGCCATTCCCGGCGGGCAGGTCAAGAGAGGGGACGTGGTGAGGGCGGTGGTCGTGCGCACGGCCAAGGAGCGCAGGCGAACGGACGGCACGTACATCCGGTTCGACGACAACGCGTGCGTCCTGATCGGAGACGGGCAACAGCCACGAGGGACTCGTATCTTCGGGCCGGTGGGCAGGGAGCTGCGCGACAGGCGGTTCATGCGCATCGTCTCACTTGCCCCGGAGGTGCTCTGATGAAGCTGCGAGAAGGCGACAGGGTGAAGGTGGTGGCGGGCAAGGATGCGGGCAAGGAGTCACTCATCGTGCGCGTCATCCCAAGGAAGAACCAGATCGTGGTCGAGAACGTCAACACCGCCAAACGACATCAGCGCCCGACGAGACAGGCCATGCAAGGGGGCATCATCGACAAGGACATGCCCATCGATGCCTCCAACGTGATGATCCTGTGTCCAGAGTGTGGGCCCACCCGTGTGGGCTACACCTTCGACAACGAGGGCACCAAGCGCAGAGTGTGCCGCAAGTGCGGGAGCGAGCTATGACCGCCCCGCGCCTGAAGGAGCGCTACGGCACCGAGATAGCGCCTGCGCTGCGGACGCAGCTCGGGCTGGCCAACGCCATGCAAGTTCCCACACTCGTCAAGATCACGGTCAACGTCGGGGCCGGTGCAGGATCAGCGGACGCCAAGGTCATCGACTCCGTGCTCAGCGATCTGTCAACCATCACAGGTCAGCGGCCCCGAGTGAACCGCGCTCGCAAATCGATCGCCAACTTCAAGCTTCGCCAGGGCCAGCCCGTGGGAGCCTCCGTCACATTGCGTGGCGACCGTATGTGGGAGTTCTTCGATCGGCTGATCTCGATAGCCATTCCCAGAGTGCGGGACTTCCGAGGCTTGAATCCGAGGTCATTCGATGGGCGAGGCAACTACACGTTCGGTTTCACGGAGCAGCTCGTCTTCCCAGAGATCGACTACGACCAGATCACCGAAGTGCGGGGAATGGACGTGACCATCGTCACCTCAGCCGAGTCGGACGAGGCAGGGAGGGCGCTGCTGGAGGCGTTCGGGTTCCCATTCAGGAGGGCGCGGGCAACCGCGTGACGTAGATGGCGAGGAAAGCGTTGATCGTCAAGCAGCAGCGGGAGCCGAAGTTCAAGGTGCGCGGCTACAACCGGTGTCGCAGGTGCGGCAGAGCACGCGCCTACCTTCGCAAGTTCGGTATGTGCCGCATCTGTGTGCGGGAGCTGGCGTTGCGCGGAGAGCTCCCAGGTATCAGAAAGGCGGCCTGGTAGTCCATGATGACGGACCCCATCTCCGACATGCTCACGCGGATCAGGAACGCGAACCAGGCGCTTCACCCCTCCGTGACGATGCCTTCGTCCAGGATCAAGGAGGAGATCGCCAGGGTGTTGGCCGCGGAAGGATACGTGAACGGATTCACTGTCGACCAGGAAGGGCCCAAGCGGACCCTGCACATCGATCTCCGCTACCTGGACGAGCGCACCAGGGTCATTCAGGGGATCCGGCGGGTCTCGAAGCCTGGCAGGCGCATCTACCGGAAGAACCGCGACGTTCCCCGTTCGCAGGGTGGCATGGGCGTGCACATCGTCTCGACCTCTCAGGGTCTCGTGTCAGACAGAGAGGCCAGAAGACGGAAGCTTGGCGGCGAGCTCATCTGCGAGGTGTGGTGATGAG
>CAZKJJ010000420.1:0-2616 GCA_964553055.1 uncultured Acidimicrobiia bacterium | reverse complement strand
ACAGGGCGCTCGTCTCCGGGTCCTCTTCCGATTCGAGGCCTCCGATGCCGCCAGCCACCACGATGAGCGCATCGACGAACTGCTGATACTCGATCGTGAAGTCGAGCGCGATCATGCCTCCCCGGGACGCCCCCACGACAAACGCGGAAGGCGCACCGACGTGGTCGAGGAGAGCGGCCAGGTCGGCCCTGTTCGAGAACTCGACATCCTCGGTCTCGGTGCGCCCGAAGCCTCTGGTGTCGTACCGGATCACCCGGTAACGGGATGACAACGCCTCCATGTGCCCATCCCACATCCTCAGATTGGCGACGCCGGCGTGGAGCATGACCAAGGGATGGCCCCGGCCTTCCACCTCGTAGTAGAGCCGAGCCCCGTTCGCATCCAGATAGCCGGTCGTGCCCATCCATCCTCCAGGGAGCAGGACCCTAGCGAGACCGACTGCCGTCGACCTCGGGCGTCCGATTGCCACGATCCGGGAGGGACGCGCGATAGCTTGAGCGAGGGCAGTGCAGCCGGCGGCGATGTCGTCGCCGAGGCTGCGCGTGCGGCGGCGACATCACCGAACGAGAGGTGAGTGTGCAGCGAGCCGTGCCGGCCTATCGATCCTTTCCGACAGGCTCAACTTCCCGGATCGCCGTGCCGATGCGCCTTCCATGATGTCGTCCCAGCTCGGCCGCATGATCCTCGGCGGGTCATCTTCCACAGAGGACGAGATGAGGGCGCACCCAGACGACGACGGGACGTACGGACCCTTGGACGAGATCCTCGCAGACGTGGCGGATCGCCTCGAGGAGGGAGACGATCGACGGCCGGGATCCACCGCTGATACGGGCTGACCGCAAGCGTCAGTCAGCCTTGACCAGAATCGCCTCTATCTCCTTGGCGTCGAAGCCCCGGAGTGTCGTGGTGCGCACGTTCCCGAGCGAGGAGACCTTCAGCGCCCCCGCGAACGCGGTTTCGTCATCGGGTGCTTCCACGATGGCCACGATGTCGTAGGCCCCCAGGGTCCAGTAGTTGGCCTTGACCTTGCCGCCCAGGTCCTCGACGAGATCAACGAATGCCTGGGCTCGCTTCGTTGTGTCTTTGAAGTTGCGGATGCCCTGGTCGGTCCAGTTGACCAGGGATATGTAGGTAGCCAAGCTCGCTCCTTCCCTCCCGGCCGTCGATCTCCTTCAACATACACTCGCTCGATTGGCGATGACCGCCCGAGGGCCGGCCAACTGGATCCCAACTTCCGCGCCGTAGGAGGCAGGCCACCGTCAGCCGCTCAGTGTCCGTTCTGGGAGAAATGCATCCAGTCCTTCAGGCTGTTCCACCGTCCTCCCCAGCCCCAGCCGATGTCTGCGAACGCCTGGGTGACGGCGTCGCCCTCCACGACCATGCCTGGCCTGACGTCTTCACGGTCCGTGTAGGCGGACGCCAACTCGGGAAGGACCAGGTCGCCCTTCAGGTAGGGGTTGTGGAAGGGGTTGATGTCGATGGCGAGCCCGAAGGCGTGCTGCGACCAGTTGGTCGAGCCCACCGCGGGGCGGCAGACGAAGGAGGTGGTCTCGTTGCCGTCGCCGGTTGGCGCGGCGTCGATCTCGTCGGCCCGTATGACCCGCATCTGCTCGATGGGGAACCCGGCCTCGTAGATGCTGCGGAAGACCGCAACGACGTCCTCGGCGACCGCGGCGTTGACCAGCAGCTCACCCGTATGCGGAAGGACGTCGAAGCCCCAGTGGGAGACGTTCACGTACGCCAGCTCGTCCAGCGTTACCGGACAGCCAGGGGACCAGCTGGAACGGGCCGCCACGTCTTCTGGCACAGGGGAGGCGGACCATCGGAACTCGTTGTCTGCCGGGGGTTGGAGTAGGTCGATGGTCATGAGGCGCCGGTCGGCCAGCTCCGGTGGCGTTGGCTGGACCTCCCCATAGCCGTCAGCTCGGAAGGGGAGCACACGGGTACCGAGCCACTCCGGTCTGCCGAACGGTGAGATGGTGGTGGCAGGCGAGGGCTGGGACGAGGTCGGCTGGGCGTCCGGGATCGTGGCGGGTTGCGTGGTCGCGATTGTCGGTTCGCTGGTCTGCTCAGGCGGTGGCGGTGTCGTGCCCGGGCTGCTCTGCGAGCAGGCAACGATCGCCAGCAATGCCGGCAGGGCTGCCTTCAGCCACAGGGTCTGAGAGCAGCGCGCGGTCCGTCTTCGCTCGCGAAGCTTGACCAGGTCTCGAGGCACTCGGCGGGTGGGCGTTGCGCAGGCTAGATCTCCCCGCCGCGGGCGAGAGGCGACCGGCTCCGATACCGTAGTCGTCCCACCAGGCGACAACGCCTCCCTCGGAGTCCTCGACCTGAGCGATCGCGGGACGTAGCGATCCGGTTGCTTTGACCGATGGGACGCCACAGAGAGGGATGGGAGAGGGCGCCTGCGCGGGTCTGTAGGCATCACGGCGAAGACGTCATCGATTCCGATTGCCAGGCACCAGGGCTCGCACAACCTGGGGCCAAGGGCGCACGAGGCATCACGGGTGCCGCCACGCTCGTTGTCCAAGGGTTCATGTTGTCCTAAACGGGCTGTCACGCGAAGGGGATACGATCGCTTCCGGCTGCCGAGCGAGGTCATTCGCTAGTCCAAGTCGA
>CAZKJJ010000419.1:0-2627 GCA_964553055.1 uncultured Acidimicrobiia bacterium | reverse complement strand
CGGTTCTCGTGGGAGCCGTTCTCTTGTGGAATGTGCCGACTGCCGATCTCTTGGCGCTCAGGGTGGATGACCTTCGTGCGGTCGATTATCCCGCCTATTCGCTGATCGATTTCGGCTTCATCAGCTGGATCTTGTTGTTCCCAGCAAGCCTCACATTGGCCTACCGGTATTGGCGGGGCTCACGAGTGGAACGCCAGCAGATCATGTGGCTTCTTGCGGCGGCGTTGCTAGCCACACCGCTGGCGTTCGTTGCCGGCCAGATTGGCGTCGATGCACTGTTTCTTCTCGCCGTCACCCCCTGTCTGGTCCCGATCGCCATCGGCGTCGCAGTCTTCCGCTACCGCCTGTACGACTTGGGTCGGTTCGTCTCCCGGACCGTGGTGTATGCAGTCGTGGTGGGCTTCCTGGGCGGTGTCTTCGCGGTGGGTGTGGTCTGGTTGCCGTCGGCTCTCGAGCTCGACAACTCACTTGCGGTCGCCGGATCGACTCTTGCCGTGGCTGGCTTGTTCAACCCGGTACGAAGGAGAGTCCAAGCCTGGGTGGATCGGCGTTTCAACCGTTCCCGGTATGACGCGGAGATCGTCATGGCCCAATTCGTGACCTCGCTGCGAGACCGGGTTGATCCCGAGGGTGTGGTCGGTGGGTGGGTCGACGTGGTCTCCGAGACCATGCAGCCCTCCACCGCGTCGGTTTGGGTGCGGGGTGAGTGAGCGCGGCCCCCTTCGGGTCTTCCTGTTGGTCCTCACCTTCGTTGTCGGGATCGGGACCTCTGTCGCGGCCATCATCCTCACCCTTCACACCACCAGTGCCCACCCCGGGGTCGACCCCTACTCCTATGTCGATGACGGCTGGCTGACCCAGCTCGTGCTCGTCCCAGTGACCGCGATCATGGTGTGGCGACGACCTGACCACTCGATCACCCACATCTATGTTGCATTGACGGTCCTCGCCGGGCTGCAACAGCTGTCTGGCGCCTACGCCATAGAAGGCTTGGTCGCAGTGGGCTTCCCGCACTCGAGTGGTGCCGTGGCCGCACAGTTCGGGCAGGGCATCTTCCAGATCTGGGTCGTGCTCACCTTCCTGCTTCTCCTGGCCCTGTACCCAACGGGCAAGACCGTAGGTAGGTTCTTCGCCTGGATTCCGTGGGTCATAGCGGCCCTGTACCTGGTGGCGCCGACGTTCAATCTCCTGGCGCAGCCGACACCGTTCCCATCGGAGCCTGAGTTCCCGGAGCCCCCGGTCATAGGAGCAATCGAGGGCCCATTGTCCGATTTTCCTGCAGGAGTTCGAACAGCGGGCGACCTAGTCTTCTCACTTCTCATCGGTGCCGTTCTGATCTTCGTCGTGGTTCAGGTCTTCGTTCGTCACAGACGAGCCTCAGGGGCGGAACGGCAACAAGTGCGATGGTTCTTCTACGCAGTGGTGTTGGCGATCGTCCTCTTCTTCGTCCTACCTCTCGGCGCGGGCTCCGAGGGTGAGGGGCTTCTCAATCCCTGGAGCGTTGCCCCCGCTCTCATCCTGGGCTCGATGGCGCTCGCCATCCTCAGATATCGGCTCTATGACATCGATCGCATCGCTTCCCGGACCATCACGTATTCATTCGTCGTTGGGTTCTCGGGTCTGGTCTTTGCTGCTGGTGTCGTGTGGATCCCGAGCCTGTTCGATCTGGGCGACTCTCCATTGCTGGTTGCCGCCTCGACCCTGACGGTGGCGGCCCTGTTCAACCCGGTGCGGAGGCGGCTTCAGCGTTTGGTGGATCGCCGATTCAACCGGTCCCGCTATGACGCCGAACAGGTCATTGGTCGTTTCGCCGGATCGCTGCGAGACCGGGTAGATGCCGATCAATTGATCTCTGGATTGTTGGGTGTGGTAACGGAGACGATGCAGCCCGGTGAGGTCGGTGTCTGGGTCCGACAGCCTTAGCGGATCGGATATCGACGACTGGTTGCCGTCTCGCGGATGCGATGTTTCGGCCACTACCATGCAGCCCTCATCATTGGCGATACGGCTTCGTAGCTAGGGCCGCAAACACTCGCTCGATCGTGTGGCGATTGCGTAACGACCCCTCTGAGTATCTGGCTGAGAAATACTCGTCCGACTTTCCGAGACGGATGGCAGGGTGGTCATGAGAAGGGTTGGCGTTGGAGTGGCGGGATTTGGCATCGGGTTCGCTCTCGCGGGAGCAGCGCAAGCACAGGTCGGCGGGTCGGGTTTCGACTGGGGCTTGGCGACCTATATCTTCGCGATGTCCGCGTTCGGCCTCATCCTCGCATCGCGAACCGAGTCGACCGAGTCGTTGACGAGGACCGCTGCCTCCAACCTGTTGCACAGAAGACCCCACTCCGTTGACGATCAAGGTTTCAACCCATCCCGGCACGACACGATCAAGGCCATGGAGAGTCTCACCGGATCAGTGCTGCGCAGCACCGATGAGGATGGGCTGGTCGCCAATTGGGCCGGCGTTGTGTGCGAGACCATGCAGCCATCACGTCTCGGCATATGGATCCGGTAGCGAGGTCGTGTTGAGCCTCGTAACGTTTCGGGAACGGTGGCCGGCTAGAACGGAGTGGAGATGGTTCAGCTGAGACGCCGTCAGAAGAAGGATCAGGCCGACGTGGGGGAGTCCC
>CAZKJJ010000418.1:0-2627 GCA_964553055.1 uncultured Acidimicrobiia bacterium | reverse complement strand
CGCTCCCGTTCGAACCGCAGCGTCCGCTTGTCACCGCGCAACGGCGTTGCGCCGTGACTACGAATCAGGGTCCGAGCCAGGTCGTCCAAGGTGTTCCCTGGCTCAGCCCTGCGGATCGACGCGACGATGGACGCCGGAATCCACAAGGTGCCCGGGGCCGGCTCGGTCGCAGACATGATGGCGAACGCGCCGTTGTGGCGCATTGCGCGGAACGACTCCTCGACCAGGCCCTTGATCTCGGCGTAGACCTGTGGCTTGTGCTCCTGCATGAGGCGCTGCTTCAAGCCGGTGAGCATCGTCTCCAGCGCCGCCTCGTCGACGGCCCGTCGTGACCAACCCGGCGGGAGCTCCATGTCGAATTCGGGCTCTGGCTCCACTCCCAGCTCCTGTCGCAGACTTGACGCACTCATACGCTCTCCCCGATCGACCAGGCTTCGTCCACCACGCCCCGGGGCAGCACCGACTCGAACACGGCACCGTCCGAACTCCGGATCATCCGAATGTTGTGCATCAGCAGCACGAGGGCAGGCAAGGCGACCGAGATCAACGGGGCGACGGCCTCGGACAGGCTGAACATGAGTGTGACGTCGCCATCATCGAAGATGAAGTGCACGCTCGACAGCTCGAGGTGCAGGTCGTCCACCTGGACGGTTCGGAGAGTCGAACACTGCAGCCCCGGCCCGATGTGCGGCGCTTCGATCGGGTGAAGGACGGCATCGGTCTCGGTCCAGTCCGGCATGCCCGAACTGGGCAGGATGTCGATGTGGCACATCGCCGCGACGTGCCCGAGCGGGGGCCAGACCTGAAGGATGGCCAGCGAGTCCGACGTTGCCCGTTGTTCGAGGGCCGCGGTGAGGACTTCTCGCGCATCAGCATCGTCGATCGGTTGACCGTCCCAGCCGATTGTCCCCGACATCTCGGCGAGTGCCTCTGCAGTCCATTGCTCCCGCTCCTCTTTCGCCATCCCCTGCGGGACGAACAACCAGCCGGGAACTTCCAGGTCGTCGTCGACCAGGTCGAGTGCCCATTCGTCAGGTGACTTCATGGTGTCCTAGAAGGCGAACTGGATGGGTTTGGGCAGGTCCGGCAGGGCTCCGCCCGTGGCCTTGTCGAGGTTCCCGATGTGATAAATGGCGTTCGCCACACCCGAGGAGACGTAGTCGACGCCCGCCGCACCTCGAGTGAAGTTGCTGTTCCGCAGCGCTTGGAGCACTTCCCCGGGGCCTTGGTAGAAGCTCTTGTGTGTGCGGTAGACGCTGGTGAAGCCTGCTTCCGAGCCGGTGAGGATCTTCTGGAACCCCGACGCCGCACCCCGATTCCGGAAGATTCCCACGAGCCCATCGGCGTGGAAAACCTTGCCGTTCTGCACGAGGTCAGTGGCGGCCTTGCCGAGGCCGTCGAGCTTGCCCACCCCCGTCGCACTCTTGACGACGGCGACCTTCGAGGCACCCTTGCCCAGATGCGAGACCTTCGCCAATGAACTCACCTTGCCGAACGGGACCACACCGACCGCGGCGAGCGCGATGTCCCACTTGCCGCGTTCACCATTCGCGTACGACATGATCGTCGTGATCAGAAGGGCCGCGCCCACGGCCAGGGCGATGGCCGCCGCGATGGGCCCGCCGATGATGAGTGCGGCAATCCCGACCACGAGCGCGGCGATCTCCAGGAAGTCGGTGAGAGTTGACCAGAAGCTGTCCTTGATGGAGCCCGCCATCTCGTCGCCGATCTGCTCCACGGCGGTGTCGAAGGCGTCCTCCCACGTGTCGTAGTGCCGGTCGAAGTCCTCGGCCCGCTCGACCCAGGCGTCATAGGCTGCTTGCTTCGCCTGATTGTCCGCAGCTTCCTCCTCGTCGGTGTCCCCCAGGCCGAGGAAGCCGCCGTCATCGGCGGTGTGACTGTCGTCCTTGTCGCCCGGCAGCGACGCGTAGTGACTCCATCGGTCTTCACAGTCGTCGACCGCGGACTTGATCAAGGGCTGGACGTCGTCCAGTGCCAAGCCGTAGGCCGTGATGACGGGCCCCACCGGCTGGTAGAGCTCGCCGGCCTTGCGCAGCGTCTCGAACGAGTCGCCGATCGAGTCGCGCAGCTTCTCGATCGCCTTGCCCTGTTGGCTTCCGTACTCGAGCGCGTTGTTCTTGATGTCCTCCAGGACACAAGCACTCTCGAGCATCTGGTCACCGAGCGTCGTGATCGCGTTGCCGCGTTCGATGATCTCGTCGGGTGACCCCTCGACGTACTCGATCTGCCTGCCCTTGGGGGAGGACTCCATCGCCCTGCTACTCCTTCGTTCCCGGACAACCCGACTGCGCGCGGTCGCCTATCCCTCGGACTCGAGCGCGATCGCGGTCTCTGCGTCCCAGCCCTCGAAGCCGTCGATCACGCCCTTGACGTGGTCACGGACCCCGATCAGCCCGTCCTTCAACTCGTCCCGCTTGTCGTCCCAGCGCTCCTCGAACTCGCGGGCCTCGTCACGCAGCTTGCCGTGACCGAACGGGTTACCGATGGCCGCCTCGAGCGCCTCGGAGTTCGACGTGGCGTTCTCGAACTCGGTGATGATGGCGTCCAGACTTGCCCTGACCTCACCGAGCTGCTGGAGGTCGATGTAGACGTCGTCCATGGCCCGA
>CAZKJJ010000417.1:2030-2630 GCA_964553055.1 uncultured Acidimicrobiia bacterium | reverse complement strand
CCCACGTCCTGTAACCGCCGCGATGCTGATCCGGTTCAAGTAGGTGGTCTCCACCAACTCGGCATATTCGTCCACCTGGTCCTATCGACCTTGCTCGAATGCGATGCGCGCCAGCCAGGCCAGCTCGTAGGCGGTCAGATAGTCCTCGTCGTTGTCGAGGCCCATCCGAACGCCCTCCTCCAACGCGGTGACTGCCGTTTCATAGAGTCTCGCTTCGCCTGACGCCGACCCGAGATTGGAGAGAGCGCGGGCTGCGAGGTAGTGGTCACCCGCTGCCAGGCTGTCTTCCACCACCTCCTTCAACAAGGCGGCGCCCTGAGACGGTTGGTCGGTGACGAGTTGGATGCACCCAATGGTGTGATCGACGCGACGGACGGCGTCACGATCGCCAGCGACCTCCGCCATCTCTCTGGCCTCTTTGGCGAAGGCCATACCACGCTCGAAGTGCCTCGCCAGCATCTGGTAATGGGCTGCCAGCGCCAGAGACTCAGACAGCACGGCGCTCGGGGCCCGTGCTTGGAGCAGGTCGATGGCGGCTTGAGCCGTCTCCCGAGCCAAGACCGTCTCGCTCAGAGCCCAGTGCGCGGTCGCCTGGGTCTG
>CAZKJJ010000417.1:0-2020 GCA_964553055.1 uncultured Acidimicrobiia bacterium | reverse complement strand
CGGGCCAGAGATTCGACCTCACCGGCTGTCTCATGAGCTTTGGCGGCCAGTTTGGCATGTTCCAGGGCGTCGGCGGGTCGGTCGACGATTAGATACTCCCGGACGGCATGGGAGCGAATCCCGGCCTGCTCGTGGAGCGGAAACACATCAATGTCTTCCAGGGCCGCCTCGTAGAACGAAACCGCCTCCTTGTGCGACCCGCGCTGAACCGCCTCCGCCGCCGCCAACGGGGCGTACTCGGCAATCAACTCGGCGGATCCAGCCTGGATGGAATGGTGCGCCAGCCCGGCGAGGTCCTTGGGATCCTCCTCGGAGAGCAGGGCGACCATCCTCAGATGCAGCTCCGTGCGCTTGTGGGCAGACATGGAGTCGGCGACCGCGGCGCGTGCCAATTCATGTCTGAATCGGTAGGCATGGCCATCCGTCAGCAATACGCCAGCCGAAACTGCCTCTTCCGAGTCGGACATGGCCACTGCTGCCAGCGGGCGGAGGAACTCTCCCTCGAGGGCGCGGGGTGCGATGGATACCGCCTCCACTGCTCGCTTCGCCCCAGGGTCGAGGACGAAAATCCGAGCTAGAACCGCATCCTGGACATTCGCGGGGAGCATGTCCCCGGAAGCCAGGATCTCAGTGACGAAGAAGGCGTTGCCCCCGGTGACCCGAAACAGGTGCTCCACATCGAACTCGTGCCCCTCAGCCAGCCGGGCCACTGCATCACGAGTCAGTGGTGGCACATTTAGTCGATGGGTGCTATCCAAAGGTGCTAGCTGACCGAACACAGTACGCAGCGGGTGCTCGGGCCCCACCTCGTCGTCCCGATAGGTACAGACGATCGTTGCGTTGGTGTCTGCGACCCGACGGCCGATGAACCTGAGGAAGTCGAGTGTTCCCTCGTCTGCCCAATGGATGTCCTCGACGATCATGAACACAGGTCGCAGACGATTTCGCACGTTCGCCAGGACCACCTGAAACATCTCGGCGGGTTCTGAGACTCGACCGAGGTCTTCCATGCCTGCGTCTGGTGCTGTCGCAAAGTCCATCAGCGGACCGAGGGGCCGGGGCGTGGACAGTGGGTCGCAAGCACCTTCGAGGACGACGGAGCTGTCCTTCAGAAGGTGCGCCGACTCACGTACCAATGAGGTCTTTCCCGAGCCGGCCTCTCCCGATATCAGCAGCAGCGAGCCCTCACCAGAGCGGGCAGCGTCGACAAAGCCACGGATCTGACCGAGCAGATCATCGCGTTCCAAGAGCGCTGTCATACATCCACCCCTGTCGAGAGGATACGTCCCACGTGAGGGGGACCTTCCTCTTCGTCAGGCTTCGCTGTTGGAGGCGACCGGGCCCGCTGAGAACGAATGTCAAAGCCTCTTGTTACTCACTTTGGCCGTCTGGGTAGGTCGGCTCGTGGAAGACGTGGGCGGCTGAATGTTGCAAGCGAGCCCTGGTCTGCCCTGGCTAGTGTTGTCCTATCGAGGAACCTTGACGTCCCGGATAGCTCGAGCGGGAGGATGAAGCGCATGAAAGCACTCGGATATGCAGCCACGGCTGTCGGAGCGCTGATCGTCATAGTGGCGCTCGCCGCCGACTACATAGGCCTTGGCGACGCGACTGTCTCGGAGATTGGAGTCCGTCAGGCAACAGCGATAGCGCTCGGCGCCATCATTCTCGTGGTCGGCGTAATCTTGATCTTGCGCCAGAGGTCAAAACAGGACGACTCGAAGGAATCCGACTAGCTGGTCGAGTCAGCCACCTGTCCGAATCTCCTTGGCACCCAACCTCGTCCACCCGATGGCACGATTATCGAAATACCAGGCTGACGCGGTAGCGGCGAGCTTGCAAGAACGAGGTAGCCTCGGACTGAACGAGGTCGTCGAGTGATGAATTTGCAACTCCAAGACTGGGACCTGCGGTCTGAATTCACATCGCCAGGCTGAGGGACCCAACCGCAGGATTCCCGTTGACCTGGCCGAAAAGGACGACCTACACCCAGGGCTGCAGATCTTGCATGATGTGTCTGATC
>CAZKJJ010000416.1:0-2639 GCA_964553055.1 uncultured Acidimicrobiia bacterium | reverse complement strand
ACCGATGCTCTCGACAAGGCACGGAGCTCCCTGGAAGACACCACCGTGGCCACCGACTTCTGCGACCACGAGTTCACCATCAGCGACCTACGCCAGGTGTACGAGACGGTTTGGGGAGTGGAACTCGACCAGGGGAACTTCCAAAACAAGGTCCTCGAAATCGACGGCTTTGTCGAACCCACCGGTCATCACCGCACCGGGGGTCGAGGCCGGCCACCCGAACTGTTCCGCGCCGGACCAGCCAACAGGATCGACCTTCCAATCCGTCGACCTCGCTGATGCCAGGGCGAGCTGTGAATCGCTAGGCACATGGGTCCGACCGCTGTCCCGGGAAACGACATCGTTGCCTTCGATCAGCGCAGATAGGTGATCAAGTCGTCGAGACAGACCCCTCCGAGGTGGCGAGCCATCCCCCTCCGCAACAACACCAACACTGATTCACTGCGAGGACCAACACAGATTCTGGATGTACAGGGGGCTGGCAGTCTGCTCAGAGTATCTCTTCACTTCCCAGGAGACAGCGATGGGATCACCAGCCGGGGTCGCCTTTGCAGGCGAGGAGCGTGGTCGTGGCGATCCTCCTGCCACTTGTGGGTGACTCGCCGTATTCCTCGGCGTATCTGATCACTCGCAGTTCAGGAAAGGCGTGAAGGAGCTCACCCGGCGCCAGACGAAACTCCTCCGATGGGCCGGCGACCTCATGACGGGTCCGCAGGTGCTGTTCCATGACCAGCCAGCCGTTCTCGGCGAGGGCGGTCACGAGAAGGCGCCAAATCGCCCGATTGGTGTATCGGATCATGGTGATCAGGTCATACCGCCCCTCACCCAGGTCGAATTCGGCCACATCGCCTACATGCCAATGCACCGACAAGCCTCTACGATTTGCCTCGGCCCGTGCCATGTCGATAGCCACTGTTGAGATATCCACTGCATCGACGTCGAACCCTCGCCGGGCGAGAAAGAAGGCGTTGCGTCCGGCACCACAGGCCAGCACCAGAGCCCTGCCCACGTGGGCATATCCGGCCACCTCCTCCAAGACCGACGAGTGGTCACGACTGGGCTGGTAATCCCCCGACGCATACCTCTCATCCCAGCGGGCCTGCTCCCCTGTGTTCACCTGGGACATGAAAGCACCCTGAGACCAGCGACCCCGCAAGCGCGCGTCGATTCAGGCCGTGTTCGAATCGATTGCCAATTGAACGAAGCCCAATCTCTGGCGGCATTCAGCTCTCTAGGAGACCCGCTCGATTGGAGGGGGTGCCCACGACCCGTCGAGCGCTGTCTTTTCAGGGAGGTAGAGTCGCAGGATCACGTAGAAGGGGCCCTCGGGGGCCGGCAGCCAGTTGGCCCGGCCTTCCTCGGTGTCCGGCTCGTCATGTTGGATGTGGATCGTGAGCGACCCGTTTTCACCGAGGATGAGGCCCTCAGTGGTCGAATTGATCAGGTACCGACCGATGGGATTTTCGACCAGGTAGCCGGCGGTTCCGTCGTAGCGTGTGTCATACATCGTCAGCGACCAGAACGCTCGGGCCGGAGGGAGGCTCGTGAGCTTGGTCCGGTACCGTTGGTCGCCGTGCAGCGGCTGGCCGTCCCCGTCCTGCCGGCATATCGGGTAGACAGCCTCACTCGAGTCGTTGCCACCCCACCCGATCATGGCGCCGGCGGCTCGGGAGAGGTAGTCGCCGCCGTACCACGCTCGGTCGCCGAACACTTCCGTCATGGACCAACCGTTGATCCGCCGACCGAGGTCGGCGATCCTGGTTTCCATGGCCGTCCGCGCTCTTTCGACACCGCTCCGGATGGCGGCTCGTGTCGAGTCGTCGAGTTCGTCGACGTCGAAGGACTCGCCCGATCCGATCCCGATGCGGGCATATCGCTCGAGGTGGGGCATGTCCTCGGGATCGAACGGCTCACAGAGGGGGAGCAGGGCGTTGGCGTAGCCAATGAAACGCTCGTCACGAGAGGCCTCGTCGTTCCAAACCGGCCAGTCGTAGGGTTCCGAAGCTGAAGCGTGCTCCGCGGTGTGTGCCGACAGGGAACGCAGGTGATACGAACCCATGATCCCGCCGAGGGCCTCGACGTCGTCGGACCCGAGCAGCTGGGTGCGGCCAATCACGAAGACCACGCTGGTCTCGAACCGGAGGATTTCGTCGATGTCGGCCGGGGCCTCGTCATCCCAGCTGGGGCCGGCGAGGAGGTAGGTACCCGGTCCGGTGCCCGTGGTGTTGACACCGACGTAGTGGACGTTGTGGCCCCACAGGTCCTCGAGCTGGAAATGGTAGAAGCGGTCGGTGATCTCGGGCACTGACAGCACCATCGGTTCGGCTCGAAGGTCGAGGCCAGCCATCGAGTACGGCGTGTCGGCGTTGGGACTGATGACGTCCTCGAACGTGTGGTCCAGTGTCTGTGGCCTCCCTGCGAGAGTGTTGAGTGGCACCATGTGGGACGGCAGCTCGGGGACAAGGAAGCTGCCGAACAAGTAGCGGTACCCCATCAGCATGGGGAAGAAGAAGACGTAGGCATCCCTGGCCAAGTCGACGAGATCTTGACCGTCGGAAGCTTCACCTGTCATGCAATCCTCCTGCTGTCGCCGCGGCAGTGAACTGTACACCTGCATACGCCGGGAACTGCCTGCTCGA
>CAZKJJ010000415.1:1177-2649 GCA_964553055.1 uncultured Acidimicrobiia bacterium | reverse complement strand
GTGCGATCCGCTCAGTCCAGCGTCCAGCGCATGTCGTCGGGGATGCTCGCTGTCAGTAGCCAGCCCATCGAAGAGAAGGCTTCGGACCAACGGCCGAGCTGCACCTCGTAGTACTCCAGCCAGTTTTCAGCCTCCGTGCCGAATCCCGATGGTGGCGGGGCGTCGAAGTTCCACTCGATCCATGCGGTCCAGAGTGTTCCCTCCGGGTCACTGTCGAAGAGGCAGAACCACACCCGGCCTGATCGGGTTGCGATTTCCAGTCGGTGGGGTCGGTGCATGACCCGGGCGATGTTCACCGAGATACCGCCGGGGATGCGGGGTTGGGCGACTAGGTAGTTGCCCACCCAGCGGGCCACGAACACCTCGGGGAGTGAGCTGAACAGTGGAGGGTACTCGGGGGCGACGAGGGCATCCCATGCCTCAGTCGGGGTCAGCGGAAGGAGTGTTTTGACGGTCTTGGTTCGCAATTGCCTGAGTCCAGATGTCGAGATCCCTGGGGGCGAACACTATTTCAGCATCCGGCGTTGACCGCCATCCCAGGGCACCCGGGTAAATGTGGTTCTCCCATTGAGTGATCAGGACGGATTGTGCCATCCCGAGTCGGTCGGCTGCTTCGGAGAGGGATAGGACTCGCCTGTTCGTCGGTGGTGTGCGAAACAGCTCTGCGGTGAGGGTCTCCTCGAGCCCGAGCGAGGCCTGGGCCTGCTTGGCGAGTTGGTCCAGATAATGGTCGATCAAACTCTTGGGATAGAGATACTTGCCCCCGACCTTCACCGCCAGTGATCCGGGCACCACCCCGCGCTTGCGTTGTGAGTTGAGGGCAGTCGCAGTGAGGCGAAACATGGAGGCCACTTCGTGAGCCGTGTAGAAGAGCTCTGGAGAGGTCATTGAGACAACCCAGCGTAATTCGGATGGGTTCGTAGCTTCCGATCCGTCTCTTCACTTGACTACCTGAAACGGTCCGACTTTAGTGCTCTGAACCGATTCAGCCCGAAGGAAAGGGAGGAGCATGGATCGCAGCAGGTTGAGCCAGCGCGCCGGAGCAGTCTCTGGCATCTATCAGACCATCGCCACGGTGGTCATCATCCTCGGAATCCTCGGGATCGTCGCCGGATTCATTCAGACAATTGCAGACGCTGATGACGTGTTCGTCGGCATCATGGCCGGGATTCTCGTCGCCTTGGTCATTGCCGTCTACGTGGTGGTGGCCTGGGCCGGTGTGCAAATGTTCGCTCTCGTCGCTGGCTACATCCACGAGCGCACCAAGAGCGACTCCAACTAGACCAACGACAAGTGGACATTTCTCGGCAGCCTCGCGGTCGCCGAGACGTCTGAGGAGGAAATCGGAATGGAAGACTGGCTGGTACAGATCATCGTGGCGGTAGTGGTCGGTGTTGTTGTGGGCGGCATAGCGCGGATCTTGCTGCCCGGTGTGCAGCGGATCGGGGTAATCCTGACCATTATCGCCGGAG
>CAZKJJ010000415.1:0-1167 GCA_964553055.1 uncultured Acidimicrobiia bacterium | reverse complement strand
TTGGTGCCTACGCCGGTCTTTTGGCGAGGCCATGGGACTCGCAACTGAGGGCTTTGACTGGGCCAAGCTGGGAATCCAAGTCCTCATCGCCATGCTCCTCATCGGTGCCATCGGCGGCGTGGGTAGTCGGCGAGCCTGACCAAGCGGCCTCGACGGGGCGCCAAATCGGACAGGAGGCCGGATCCTGTCAGTCGTTGCCTTTGCGTGGGTCTCTGCGAAGCCCTCGCCCGCCTGGATGGGTCGAAGTCAAATGAGGAACTCAATTCAAATCGGCTGCCTGCTGCCATCCGTCGATGGTGAATCGAGGTTGCGAGCCTTGAAATGAGGCGTCTGGAACCATTCGGTCTCAGGATTGGCGTAAGTGGTTGACGTCGGTGTGTCGTCCCTGCAAGACGAACTCCATTTTGGCGAGCTCGCCCTCCACGGTTGGAGTCACCGCATTCGCCCAGGCGATGTGCCCTTCGGCGCTTGGATGGAACAGGTCGGCCGCAAACATGTGGACACCGCTGTTGAAGGCTGCCGTGGTGAGGCTCCACTGGTCGACCTTGGCCGCGCCATGCCGTGTGGCCACCCTGACTTGCAGCCAGTCGGCCACGTGTCCCGAGAAGGCCGCCAGCCGGTCGGTGGGATAGGGGAGGCGAGGAATCGAGCCGAGGTCACCCACGCCAAAGAGGACGACGGACCTGGAGACGACTTGCAGACGTCTCACGATCTCATCGAGCCTGCGGGCCACGGCCCACACCGGAGCCATTCGAAGGATGTCATTCGCTCCCACCGAGACGATGACGATGTCATGCCTGTGCTGCTCGGCGAGGGGGACCTGTTGGTCCAAGACGTCTTTCGTCTGAGAGCCGCCCGCTGCATAGCTGCGCAGGACAATGTGATAGCGATCGCAGAGACGACGAACCACCACACGGGGCCAGGAATCTTCGACGCTCCCCAGGCCCTGACCGGTCACGGCGCTGTCACCCAAGACCGCCATTCTCAGAGTGGGCAGCGAGGTGTCTCCGAAGCTCCCGGAGGGGTCGAACCCATCCGCCAGGGGAAGCCGTCGCAGGTTCGCATAGGCGACCTGACTTCCGATGAAGGCAGCGCCACCGACCAAGGCCCCAAGACCCACGACACGACCCTTCATGTCGCGCAAACTACCAAGTCGTGGGGGTCGAT
>CAZKJJ010000414.1:0-2649 GCA_964553055.1 uncultured Acidimicrobiia bacterium | reverse complement strand
GGATGAGCAGTGTCACGCCCTGGAGGAACGACACGAGGACGACGATGGTCGTCCATCCCTCGACCTGTACCTGGCCCAGGAACCCCCGAATGAGAGCGACAGATCCCGCCACGAGGCTGGCCAGCGCGACGACACTGCCGATCCCTGCGACGATGTGCAGCGGCACGACCGAGTAGCTGAACAGAATCCTCAATACAAGTTGAAGAATTCGGCGAAGCGAGTAGTTGCTCTCGCCGACCGCCCTCGCAACGTGGTCTACATCAACGTTTCCAGGGTTCGAGGAATAGAGAAGCGCCTGTCCAGTGATATAGGGAAACCGTGTCGTATCCGCGCAGATCCGATCAACGACGTCTCGCCGAATGATCCGAAAATTACTGACGGTTAGGCCCGGTGCCTTCGCGAAGACCCGTGTGTTCACGGCACCGATCAGCAAACTCCCGAGCTTGCGCGTCCTGGTCGCGGCTTTCTCCCTGAACCGCCCAAACAAGACATCGTTGCTCCTGCCTTCCGCTTCACGGAGGAGCACGGGGACTTCGCGGGCGGGGTTCTGTCCGTCATCGTCCATCGTCACAAGCCAGGTGCCCGTCGAGGCTCGCATCCCCGCGAGATTGGCATTGTGTTGCCCATAGTTTCTGGCCATCTTTATCGCAATAATGCGCGAGTCTTGCTCTGCGATCCGTCGGATTACGTGCCAAGAGTCGTCTGAACTACCATCGTCTACGAGGAGAACCTCGAAGCTGATCGATTCGTCCTCTAGGACAGTGCGAATGCCTTCGACGGTCGCCGCTACGACGATTTCACTGTTGTAGACGGGGATCACCACGGAGACATCCACACGTGTCCCACCGTCATCGCTCATTGAACCTCCTGTCGATGGGACTGCCCCCGATCCGGGGAATTGTCGTGTTGAGAGGGACCCAATCGAGCTCTCCGCCCTCAGTCCACCAAGGAGTAGTGCACGTACCACTTCCACCCCGGCGCACGCCTCGACACGTAGTCACGCTTGAGCAGTCGGTCGAGGTGTATGCGTCTGGGTTCGAATGATGACTGGATGGCGATAATGCCGATGTCCTCGCGATCCGTCCACGAAGCCAGACCATCCAATCCCCCCGGCCAGACGTCATTGACATACCTGTCGAGACCGTTGACGAACATCTGGTGGCGAATAGCGCTTGGACGCTTTGACAGGACGAGCGGTTGCGGTGCCTGTACCGACATCACCTGCACGTGTGCCGGAAGGCCGGACAGGACTGCCGCAGTCGCCTCCTCTTGTCTTGAGAGTCGCCCATTCCGCGACGTCAGGGACCCATACGCGGCTAGGGAGATTACTGCGACCGTGAACATGGCGATTGCAGCTGAGACGGTTCTAAGCGTCATTCGGCTCGACAAGTATGAAGCCCCCATCCCAAGTCCGAGGGCGCAGAACGGAAGAATTGGGAACAAGTCCGGCCAGCCATCGAAATCCGATATGGTCCAGATCAGTAACAGCCATCCAGATACGGAGAGACAAAGCACCTTGCGTGCGACGTTGTCGCGACGGCGGAGCGCAGCTATGCCGTGGGTGAATGACGCTGTGACCCAGCACGCCAATCCGATGAGTAGAATTACGGTGGATGGGCCGTATCCTCGCGTAACGATGCGCCATGAGCCCGCGCTGATACCCAACCTGTTCCCGGACGTATACTTGGCATTCAACATCACGAAGCCCAGATAGAAGTCCTCCAGGCTGCCATTGGCGGCATAGTAGACCAGAATTCCGACAAGCGGAACGAGTCCGCCAGCGACAATCTTGAGGATCGGTCCCCATCGCACCGGACTTTCATGTCTGAGCGCAAGCAGGGTGACTCCGACCAGCGCAATTAGTGCAGGCTGCCACGTCAATGTGGCCAGCGAGATGGCCATGCCAGCCACGATCCACCGTTGCCTTGTAGTCGCATGGAGGGCAACCACGAGAAACAACAGCATGAGAGTCTTCTCGCGCGGCCCTGCTGTGCTGTATACGATGAATCCCTGGAATGACATGAACCCCATCGCCGCGACAATGCCGACATGTCGGGATCCAAGCAGGTCGCGACCAAGCAGATAGACGTATACGACCGTGACGATGGAGACCAACATGAAAAGGACGCGCATTCCCAAGAGTTGGTCGATCCCCAATACCCGCGCCACGAGAGCGCCCGGAACTGGTCCGAAGTGTGCCAGCGGTCCCGCCCGGTTGACGACGCCGACGTACGGCGGAAGGCCGTCAAGGACACGCTGTGCTGCATAGGCGTACAACGCAACGTCTCGCTGGAGCGCTTCCTGGAACCCATGGAGCAGGAAGACGCTTGCGGCCACGATGCTGCAGGCAAGTGCGACGGGGTCGGGCAGTAGAGCGCGGCGGCCTCGGACCCACGGTCTTAGTGGCTGCCTCCCCGGGTGTCGCGCGGTCATGATGGCTCGCTGAAGGTCAGGAGTGACATCAGCTGGCCGACCGCCCGACCAGTTGCGCGCCGTCTTCGGAGTTTCGAAACGATCACCGCCCATGACACTGACGAGGTAGGCCATGGTGCGAGGGCGGACAGGGCATGGCGCAGCCGCTCACAGCCTCCTGGCCAGAACGACCCAAATGGTACCTGCGAGGATCTCGAGATCGAGCACCGGGGACCA
>CAZKJJ010000413.1:0-2651 GCA_964553055.1 uncultured Acidimicrobiia bacterium | reverse complement strand
CCGGGGAGGTAGCTCAGTCTGGCAGAGCGCCTGGTTTGCATCCAGGAGGCCGTCGGTTCGAATCCGATCCTCTCCACCACGGAATGGCTCGCCCGGCTCCCGGCGTTGAACAGGGCAGCCGTGTCTGCGGTCGGGCGTAGCATGGTCGTCGAGATCTCAGGAGTACGTCATGAGGAATGCCGTCATCGTCGATGCGGTCCGTACGCCGATTGGGAAGCGGAACGGGATGCTGAAGGACTGGCATCCCGTGGACTTGGCCTCCGAGCCTCTGAAGGCGGTGCTCGACCGCAACGACGTGGACCCTCGGCTCGTGGAGGACGTGATCCTCGGCTGTGTGACGCAGACGGGAGAGCAGGGCATCAACGTGGCCCGCAACGCAGTGTTGGCTGCGGGGTTCCCCGAAGATGTCGTCGGTGTGACCGTCGACCGTCAGTGCGGATCAGGCCAGCAGGCCGTGCACTTCGCGGCGCAGGGCGTGATGGCGGGAGCGTACGACGTGGTAATCGCAGGCGGAGTCGAGAGCATGACGCGAGTCCCGATGGGTATCACCGCGCTCCAGGGCCCCGGGAGGCCTTTCGGCCCCCGAATGGAAGAGCGCTACTCGCATGGCTTGGTCCCGCAAGGTATCTCCGCCGAGTTGATCGCATCCAAGTGGGGTCTGTCCAGAGAGCGATTGGACCGCATCGGCCTCGACTCGCACGAGCGAGCCGCCCGTGCAACGAACGAGGGCCGTTACGAGAGCCAGATCATCCCCATCGAGGTCGGTGAAGGGCAGGAGACGAGGCAGGTCACGATCGACGAGGGGATCAGAAGGGACACCTCCATCGAGGCGCTCGGTGGACTGAAACCGGCGTTCAAGCCTGACGGCGTCGTCACCGCTGGGAACTCTTCGCAGATCTCGGACGGGGCCGCGGCGCTGCTCATCATGGGTGAGGACACCGCAAGCTCGATGGGACTCGAGCCGATGGCTCGTTTCGTGTCGTTCTCGCTGGCAGGGGACGATCCCATCATGATGTTGACAGGGCCGATTCCCGCGACGCAGAAAGCACTCGACCGAGCAGGCCTCGAATTGGAAGACATCGACCTGTTCGAGATCAACGAAGCCTTCGCTTCGGTCATAGGAGCATGGCTGTCAGAGCACGGCGAGGGTCTCTGGGAGAGAACCAACGTCAACGGTGGCGCGATCGCCATCGGGCACCCCTTGGGCTGCTCGGGAGCGATGCTGATGACCAAGCTGGTGCACGAGTTGGTGCGCACGGGAGGCCGCTACGGCTTGCAGGCCATGTGTGAGGGTGGTGGCATGGCCAACGGAACGATCATCGAGCGGATCTGAGACGCCGCTGCCTCGGCGACGTCCGGAACGGAGGCTCGTCACATGCCCTCGGTCCTACAGATCGTGATCGCCCTCCTGATCGGGTTCGTCATCTGGCGCGTCACGACGTCCGTGATCAGAGCCCTCGCCTCACCTCCCAGTGACGTCGACCCGGAGGCGGTCGTGGAGGCGAAGCAGGACTACCGATGCACGGTCTGCGGGACCGAGCTCACCGTGCACACGGCCTCGGTGACCGAGACCGAGCCACCTCGGCACTGCAGAGAGGAGATGGTGCCGATCTGGAGACCGTGACCCACAGGCTGTGGACCGAACCGGGGATAACTACAGACGTGTCATTCAGTTTCCGATGCGCACGCTGACGTTGAAGGCGCTCAGTGCCAGTTCGTGAACATCAGGAAGAAAGCGGCGATACCGCCCAGGCCGACGAACAGCCCCCAACGTGCGAACGTGTCAGGGACGATGTAGTTCAAGAGGACCAGAAGGACGCCCACCCCGCCGAGAGCAGCCATCACCACCACGTACCAGGTGGGCGACCGCTTCTTCGCTACCTCCTTGCGAGGCCGGGCGCGCTGGGCTGGAGGTGGCCTGCGAGACTTACGTTTCTTCGACTCAGGCATGGTCTGAACGTACTACGTCTTGGGGCCCGTCATGGCTTCCACACATCGAACTCGTCGCCGATCGCCTGCGACAACGAGGCATAGAGAGGCTCGATCTCGATGAACGTCAGCTGCGGGTCCTCAGGGCCGCCGTAGAAGTCCCCGAGTTCCCAGGGCACGGGTTTCAGCGACCACAGTCTGCTCTTGGACTCCGCGTCGGTGTGGATCGTGGCCCTCCCCTCCACATAGAGCTGGAGGTTCGTGTCATCAGGATCGACAGGCCAGTGCAGCGCCACTTGGGGGTTGCGAACGACGTTGCGGACCTTGCGGGTGTTGCCGTCTGAGACCACCCAGATCCTTCCTCCGAGAAACCCCGGTGAGACGAAGGCCACGTGGGGCCTGCCCTCGGTGTCCGCCGTTGCCAGGAACGCGCCCCAGTGGATCCGCCTGGCGGCCGCTTCGACGTCAGACCACCGCATCGCTACCGCGTGAGTCGGAAGCTGCCCCCGTCATGTGTCACGAGCCCGTCCGCAACGAGTCCCGAAACGGCCTCCTCGAGGCGTTGGCGGGATACACCAGTGTCGAGGGTCAGGTGCTCGAGGTCGGCGGCATGTGGTTCGATCAGAGCGCGGATGACCGCACCCCGCGCCTCCCGGTTGGATCCCTCGTACCGATGATGCCTGAGACGCGGCCCGTAGACAGTGGCATCCTGGCACCAGGAG
>CAZKJJ010000412.1:0-2656 GCA_964553055.1 uncultured Acidimicrobiia bacterium | reverse complement strand
CCGATCTGACGAGGCATCAGCCGACGAGCCGGAAGAGCAGGACCAGCGCGTCTTCCTCGGCATGCGAGCGTCGGATCGAGTCGAGCTTCTTTCCACGATCGTGCTGGCCGTTGCAGCCATCCTCACCGCCTGGTCCGCCTTCCAGAGCGCCAAGTGGGGCGGGGTCATGTCCATCAGGTTCAACGAGGCAGGGAGCTCCCGCACAGAGTCGACGCGCTTCGACACCCTGGCAGGCCAGCAGACGCAGATCGACGTCGCACTGTTCACCGACTGGCTGGCGGCCTTCAACGACGACATCAACACCGGAGCCATCGACCCGCCACCAGATCAGCCATACGAGCCGACGCCCGGCACGCTGAGTGGCTTCCTGTTCGAGCGGTTCAGGGAGGAGTTCCGACCGGCGATGGCCGCCTGGCTGGCCAGCCGGCCCTTGGTCAATCCGGACGCAGCCCCTTCGCCCTTCTCGCTGCCCGAGTACCAGCTGGCGGCCGCCCAAGAAGCGGACAGGCTTCAGGCACTGGCCGACGAGAAGCGCGACGCGGCCCTCGTCGCCAACCAGACCTCGGACGACTACGTCTTCACAGCCATCCTGTTCGCGTCTGTGCTCTTCTTCGCAGGCGTCTCGACCAAGATGCAGCGGCTCACCAACCGCAGGATCATGGTCGGCATCGCCACGCTCTTCCTGATCGCCGGAGCCATCATTCTCGCCTCACTGCCGATCGAGCTCGGCGATGTCTTCGGCACCTTGAAGTGAGCGGCCACGCTCGGTGGTCAGATGGCCTTTGCCTTGAGGTCCTCGTACTCGGCGTCCGAGATCGCCCCTTCGTCGTGCAGCTTCTTCAACTTGGCGATCTCATCGGCTGAGGAGTAACCGGCCGCCTTGCGCTGTGCAGCCTCGAACTCCTCCATCTCTCGCTGGTCCTGCTCGGTCATCTTGGGCCTGGCGATGACGTAGATGAGGATTCCGAGAAACGGCAAGAGCACGATCAGGACGATCCACCCTGCTTTCGCCCAGCCGGAGATGTCTTCACGGTGGAAGATGTCGGCAAAGATCCTGATGAACAACCAGAAGATGATGATCAGAAACCAGAACCAGATCAGCAGCCAAAACACGTTCCAGAACGTCACGCAAATCCTCCTCGACGGTCGGCGGAGGCTACCACCACCCCAAACGGCCCGCACGCCCCCGCCGAGGAGGCGGCGTGCTGTGGCGTTGCTACGTGCCGATCGGGTGTGCGGGGCCCGCGAACGCCGGATCCGCTGCGGCGTCTCCCTCGACCGGGTATCCGGCAGCCACCCAGTCGCTCAGCCCGCCCGCATACCTGCGCACGTTGCGGTAGCCATGCTCGATGAGCCCTCGATAGGCGAATTGGCTGGCGACACACGCCGCATCCGAGCAGTACACCACGATCTCGTCGTCCTGGTCGAGAGCGTCGAGAGCCTCCTCGACGGTGTGGAAATGGATCGAGCCTGGGATGCGGAGAGCCCGAAACGCCCAGTCGTGGAGCGCCATCACGAGTTTGAAGTCCTCGCCTGCGTCCAGCTTACGCTTCAATTCCTCCCGATCGATCGTCGCGATGTCCACCACTCGAGCGTAGCCCCCAGATGATGGCCAGGAAGCGACCGGCGTAGAAGTCGGGCCACTCGTCGTACGGGAGGCCTTCTGCCTTGAACTCCCGGTCGGCCTCCATGAGGAGCCCTTCCAGTTGCGAGACATCGGGGAGCTCGCTCGAGCGCCCCTCCAGCTCGGAGACGAGGTGACCCGCATACCACTTCGGCCACTCCGGGTCGTAGCCGTCGACATCCTCGTACGCGTCGTGGTGCAGGCGGCTGGTCTCGAGGAGCAGCGCTGCCAGCTCTGACCGCGAGATACCTTCCACCACACCTCCCTTGGGCTGCAGGACCCTAGCGGCACCGAGCCCGAAGCCCTCCGATCTGCACTGGCTTCGCTGCTCTCGCTGAACCGCGCATGGCGAGGCATGATGGCATCTGTGCCTGCCAACCTGACACCGGAGTACAAGGCAGCCGAAGCCGAGTTCCGCAAGGCCCGGGACCCGCACGACAGGCTCGAAGCACTCCGAGTCATGCTGCGAACGGTTCCCAAGCACAAGGGCACCGAGCACCTGCGGGCGGACATCAAGACGAGGATCAAGGAGCTCACTGACGAGCTGGCGCATCCGCGGAGGGCTGGGACACGAAGCGGTCCCGCGACCGTGTACAGACCCGAGGGAGCTGCTCAGGTAGCGCTCCTGGGTCCCCCGAACGCGGGGAAGTCGACGCTGCACGACAGGCTCACAGGCTCACACGCGGTCGCAGGCCCGTATCCGTTCACGACGCAGTACCCGCAGCCGGGGATGATGCCCTATGAGGACATCTCGATTCAGCTCATCGACCTGCCCGCGATCAGCTCCACCCATCCGGTGCCGTGGATCGCCAACGCACTCCAGCCGGCCGACGGAGCACTCTTGGTGATCGACCTCGGCATACCAGGGTGCGTTGCCCAGGTGGTCGATCTCATCTCGTTCCTCGAGGAGCGCAGCGTCATCTTGACAGGTCGTTGGCAGCCGCACCTCGAGCCTGTCGATCCGCTCACCAAGCTCCTCCCCACGCTGCTCATCGCCAACAAGTCGGACACGATTCGCGACGTCGCGGGCGA
>CAZKJJ010000411.1:0-2657 GCA_964553055.1 uncultured Acidimicrobiia bacterium | reverse complement strand
GAGGTGGTACAGCACGTTGTTCATGATGACGTAGGACCGGTTCCGGGGGCTGTCTGCATAGCCAGACTTGAAGGGCGAACCGGGCCGGAACACACTCTCCCAGAATCGACTTCCCTGGAAGCCGCTCCACAGCGACCCCAGGAGGTCGCCAAGGCGTGACCTCAGTCCCTTGCGCTCCCGCTCCTCGGTGGTCACGTCACCACCTCATACCGTAGGTGTAGCCGTTCTTGAAGTCGCGCTGTCCGGTGTCCACCGACCATGGCATCTCGAGTCCGTGCTCCTCTGCCTGCTGCGCGAGAGAGCCTTCGAACTTCCCGAGTGTGATCACGTTCGTCGGGCATCGGTCGATGCAGAGTGCACACCGTGTGCACTCGTCCTCGTCCACGACGAAGAAGCCTTGTGCTTCGGGGTCGTCAACGGCGGGGTTGGCAACGTCCTTGGCTTCCGCGATGGCGTCGAGGGACAGGTAGTGGATGCACTTCCAGGGGCAGATGTCGACGCAGCCTTCGCACAGAATGCACTCGGCCTGGTCGATGTGCAGGAACTGCTTCGGCTTGACGGACGTGCGTAGGTAGTCGTCATCCACGAGGACCAGCTGGTAGTCGTCCCTGAAGGGTGGCGTCTCGAACCAGACGTCTGTGCGAGCCATCAGCCGCCCTTCACCAAAGGACGACCGTAGGGAGAGGTTCCGATGGGCCCGGTCCTCGGCGGTCGTGGGTGGCCGAACCCCTGAATGTGGTAGGCGAACACGACCGCTGCCGCCAGCATGACCGTGTTGTAGCCACCAGAGATGGCGTCCTTCAGGACCGCGTAGCTCACAGAGACGTCCTGTCCCAGCACCAGCCACGAAGGAATCGTGACGGCGATGCGCTGCGACGTCCAGCCGAGCGGTCCCTGCGAGAGGTTCAGCCACTCGGAAGGGATCATCCCGAACACGATGACCAGCTCGATCCAGGCCACGAACCCGGCGAACGTCGCACGCGGCCATGTCATCTCACGCCCCACGACCCACATGAACACGGCGCCGACGACCAGCAGCTGCGAGCCCGTGATAGCCACGAGATGACCGACTGTGAACCAGGGGAGCCCACCCGTCTCGTCACCGATGATGAAGCCCCTGGGGATGATGTCGAACACGCCCTGAGAGACTGTCACCTCGATCCCGTCGATGATCTCGGTGGAGGGCAGGGCCGAGAAGTGGGTCCAGATGACGCCTCCGACCACCAGTGCCGATCCGAGGGCCAAGCCCAGGATGCCGATGATTCTGCGTCGTGCCTCGTCCATCTCTCGCTTGCCAGAATCCTGCGCCTGTCGGCGGTGATAGTCCCTCGACGGCGGCTGCATTGTTGCACAAGAACCATCCCCAGCCTAAAGCCCTTCGACACTTCTCCTGACGTTGCCGAGGGCACTGAGGAGACCTCCCGTGGGCTCCCCGACGGCGGTTCGTTCGTCGCAGGCCGGTCGTGCCGAGGGGAGCGGACGGAACCACTCGTCGAGTCGGTAAGCTCGCTGCCGGTCAGGGCGAGGAGAGCACTTGGCGACAGCCACGACGAGCCACAGGGGCGCCCTGGGTCTTCTGTTCCCTTCCCGATCTGACTCAGCCGCCACACGCCACCTGTTGGCAGCCGTCCCCTTTCTCGTGCTTTCAGTGACGGCGTTCGTGATCCTGCAGCTCAAGGTGGTCTTTCCCGACCTCTGGGGGTCGATCCCCATCTGGTCGTATGGGCGGCTTCGTCCTCTGGCCCTCAATGCCGCCATCTGGGGATGGGTGACGCTCGGCTACGTCGGCGTGGCCTACTACCTCACCCCCCGGCTGACGGGCACGAAGCTGTGGGGAGAGCGCCTCGCCAACGCCAACCTCTTGTTCTCGATCGCCGTGTATGGGACTGGCATCGTGGTCTTGGCTCTCGGAGTCACGCAGGGGAGGAACATGGCGGAGTTCCCCCTCTGGCTGGACGTGCTGGTGCTGGCTTCTCTCGTAGTTCCCGCGACGGTGGTCACGAAGACCCTGGCCAACCGTGTCGAGGAGGGCCTCTACGTGTCGATGTGGTACGTCGTGGCAGGACTCTGGTGGCTCGTCGGCCTCTACGTCGTTGGCAACGCCCCTGGCGCGGGGGGTGTTGCCGACCTCCTGCAGACATCATTCTTCGATGAAGGGCTTCGGCAACTGTGGATCGTGGCGATGGGTCTCGGCGCCACCTACTACCTGCTCCCCAAGATAACGGACAGCCCGCTCTACAGCAGGCCGATCGCTCTGATCGGCTTCTGGTCCCTGGCGTTCGCGGCCGTCTGGATCGGCCCTGGGCGATGGATCTGGGGTCCGATTCCCGGCTGGAGTCAGACGATCGCGGCTGTGATGGCCCTCTCCCTGATCGTGCCCGCGGCGGCAGTCGTAGCGAACTTCGTCGGCACGGTCCGACCGAAGTGGAGGCTCCTGGCCGAGTCACCCCCTCTGACGATGGTGCTCGCGGCCTCTGTGCTCTACCTGGCGGCGACCGTCCTCGAGGCCTTGACGCCCTTCCGCCCCGTGTCGACCGTCGTGGGGCTCACCACCTGGTGGGACGGCCTGCTGACGCTCCTCCTGTTCGGGTCGGCCACGCTCTGGATCGGAGGCTTCTCTCTGTACGCCCTGCCCCGCACCCTGTGGAGAGGGCTGT
>CAZKJJ010000410.1:0-2658 GCA_964553055.1 uncultured Acidimicrobiia bacterium | reverse complement strand
AGTCCCCGGCTCCGTTGCCTGCCAGACCGTTTCGTCCAGAGTGCCGATCGAGAAGTCGACGCGAATCGGCATCTCTGAGGCAGCCGGACCGAGCAGGTCGACGTCTCGCAGCACCAGAGGAGACTTCGTGAGAATCGAGAAGGGGTTCCGGCGCTCGATGAGCACCTCGATGATGCCTCGCGTCAGCCTGTAGCGGCCCTCGGCAGATTGGTAGGGATCGGTGTTGGTCCCCATGGCGATGAGAGCACCGCCCCACCTGCCTGGACGGGTCTCGTCCCTGACCAGCCCCACCGCGTTCGTCTTGACGACGATCTTGCGCTCGAAGTCCCTCCCCGAGTCGAGACCCAAGAACTCGTGCGTGGGACGAGCGAAGCAGTAGGTACAGGCGTGACTGCACCCCCTGTAGGCGTTGATCGAGTACTCGAAGCCGAATGGAGCGCCCGGCACTCTGTTGACGATGGTCCTCGCCTCGACCTCGAGAAACTCCAGTCCCCGGTACTCACCTCTGCCGACGTGCCGTCGAACGGGGAACAGCTCCACCTGCTCCTTCTGGTCTGCCTTCTCCCACCTCAGACTTTCGTCCACGACACCACACCATAGTCGAACATATGTTCGACTACCAGTCCCTTGGCCAGGTGGGGGTGGCTCTTGCACTGGTGGAGAGCTGCCCTAGACACCACAATGGCTGGTGCAGGAGAAGGAGACTGGTGTGATCGTCGCCGACGTCATGACCAAGGACGTCAAGACCCTCAGTCCTCATGCCTCACTCAAGGAGGCAGCCAGGGAGATGGTGGCCAGAGGCTTCAGCGGCATGCCCGTCGTCGAGGAGGATGGACGCCTCGTCGGCATTCTGACCGAGTCCGATTTCATCAACCCCCACCAGAAGGGCCCTCGCGCACGGCGCCTGCTGCACGCTCTCTTCGGGGACGGCGAAGCTTCGCTGGCAGATGCCGAGGTTGCCGAGGAGCTCATGACGAGAGACGTGGTCGTGGTGGGTCCTTCTGACTCGACCAGGCAGGCCGCAAGGCTCATGGCCAAGAGACGCGTGAAGCGGTTGCCCGTAGTCGACGGTTCGGGGAGGGTCGTGGGCATCGTCAGTAGAGCGGACCTTCTCAAGACCTTTGCCAGGCAGGATGATGAGATCGAAGCAGAGATCCGTTCGACTCTGGAGGCCATCGATCTTCCTCTGGATCCCGACCAGCTGACGATCACGGTCGCGGAAGGGCAGGTGACGGTCGAGGGAAGAACCGAGACCAGCGGCGACGCGGACCTCCTGGAGAGACTGATCGGCGCACTCGAGGGCGTCAGCGGGGTGACCAACCACCTGACCTGGGACGTCGATCTCAGCAGGCGTGAACAGCGGTGGCCGGGCTTCGACCAAGGAGGCGCTCCTGGCCACCCGTGAGAGCGTCGAGGACGGTCTGCGAGAAGCGGCCACCGTCCTCAGGACAGCCCAACGAGTTCTCGTCTTCACGGGTGCTGGCATCTCGACCGAGTCCGGAATCCCCGACTTTCGAGGTCCAGAGGGGCTCTGGACCAAGGTCGACCCCGATGACTTCACGATCGACCGCTACCTGGCTGATCCCGAGCTTCGCAAGCGATCCTGGCGGATGTACCTCGAAGGCGGCTTTCGCAACATGATGAGGGCCAAGCCCAACGCAGCCCACCACGCGGTGACCGCCCTGTGGAAGGCGGGTCGATGGGCAGGCTGTGTCACACAGAACATCGACGGGCTGCATCAGGCTGCAGGACTCGATCAGCGGGAAGTGGCCGAGCTGCACGGTCACCTCCGTCGGGCTCGCTGCGTCCAATGCGGACAGTCGTGGCCGATGGCAGACGTCGTCAGCCGAGTGTCACATGGTGAGGATGATCCTCGGTGCTCACGATGTGGGGGCATCGTGAAGTCGGCCACCGTGATGTTCGGAGAGATACTGCCGGCCGACCAGGTCGAGCGCGCCTATCGGATGGCCGACTCGGCAGACGCCGTCTTGGCCATTGGCAGCACACTGTCCGTCTACCCTGCCGCTTCGGTTGCCGTAGAAACCGCACTGCGCGGCTCGCCCCTCGTCATCGTCAACCTCGGCGACACCGACTACGACCACCTGGCACGTGTCAAGGTAGAGGGGCCGGCAGGAGCCGTCGTGCCTGCCTTGGTGGAACGGCTCGAAGTGATGTGAATGGACGGGGCTCAGTGGCCGAGAGCCCTCCGAGAGGCCCGCAGGCGGGCCGCCTGCCTGGCCAGGAGGATCGCCCACGGAAGAATGCCCAGGACGTGGGCCCGGTGTTCCTCCCGGAGGAAGAACACCGCCGCCGCCAGAAACCCGATCAGCACGATCCACGATCTGTCCTCCACCGGTATCTCCTCCGTCTTGGATCGCAAAGCAGGGTGAGACCGTGCTCGTATTCCTCCAGATCGATACCACCCGACAGGTACCGGTTCAGGAGTATCCTGGCGGGAGTGTCCACCTGTCTCCCGGCATCTTTCCGCCTCTCGGAAAGGAGGAACCAGAGAGCCGTGGGCGCCGCCACGATGACGAGGACCCAGAAAAGCATCATCCATCCCATCGGCGACCTCCCCGTTCCCGCGCTTTTCGCCGTGCGCGTTCCGGTGAATAACAGAGCATGCCCCGTGCCACAGACCCGGGTTCCCGAAACGAC
>CAZKJJ010000409.1:0-2663 GCA_964553055.1 uncultured Acidimicrobiia bacterium | reverse complement strand
ACCGCCGGCGAGGCGGTTGCCAGCTCTTCGATGGTCGCCTCGGCCCCTATGTAGGCCTCCCGCATCCTTGCGTAGTCTGCGGTGTCGTATTGAGCCGAGGCGTTGCTTTCTTGCGTGCTGAAGGTGTTGGCGGCGGTCTGCAGCGCCCCTTGGATGCCAGCCGGTGTGAAACTCCCCATGGCCTCCAGAGCTGCGTCGAGCCCGTTGACCAGGTGGGCCTGGGCCTTGTCGGTCCCGATCGTTACGTGGCCTTGCTCGTGATCCCGTAGTACAGCTCCACGCATACCCGTGTACTCCTCCGCCAGCTCGATGTCGAAATCGAGAGTCACAGCGATTCGAACCCGGGCCGGATTGGCGAAGGGGACGCGGAGGTTGTAACGGGGTTTGGTCCAGCCAGCGATACCCTGCCCGTACTTCTCCTCGATCTCCGTCTCCGGCATGGGGATCTCGGTCGGTTCGTTGACGGTCATGTTCACCGATGCGTTTCCACCCGCTGTGGATCCGGCCCCCCCGGCCGAAGCCGAGCCCCCACCTGGGCCGTTTCCGTGGCCTTCGAGGACCTCGACAATCTCCAGATTGGAGACGTCGAACGGGGCCAATGCTTCGTCGACTGCCTCAGCCGTACCCGCTGCGGGACCCCCGTGTCCCTGACCCTGTAGCAGCAGGCGAAATGCCGTGTTGTCGGTTGCCGCTCTTGAAGATCTCTCGCCAACGGTCGGTTGGGTCCCATCCTCAGCGCGACGCAATCGGACCCGACGCCGACGCATCAGGCACTCCTCCGGTCCATCCTCAGTCCTCCAGAATTGACGCGTCGTCCAACGACTCGGCCCGAACGACATAGCGACCCTCGTTGTCGACGAAAGCCGCACCACGGCTGGAGACTACCTGCTGGCCGGCGCGCTCAACCCCGGCCTCGGCCCCCACGAGAGTATTCAGCGAGCGCCGATCTTCGTTGTAGAGATCTCGGAGAGCGACGTCGAACTCTTCAACGGGAGGACCGGCAACGGTGGTGGCTGCCACGTCGACTGTTGCGGTCACTTGTAGGTCGAGGCCGGGTTTGAGCTGACCGCCGACGGCTGACCAGAAGTCGGAGGTGTCTTTGACGTTGGGTGATGCGACCTTGAGACGGGGTACGGGTCGCACCGATGCGTAGGCACCCTGGAGGTGATCCGCGGGAAGTCGATCGTGTTGGAGGAGCTCTCCCAGGACCGCACCCAACAGGGCGTGCTCGTCTTGAATCTCGTTGGTCCAGGCGGTCACCAGGTATCTGCAGTCGACCTGCGGGGCCGGACGTCTTCGAATCATCACACCGTCTTGCTCGATGACCTCCACCCCTGATTCTCGAGCCTCAACGCCTTGCCGCAGGTCCCACAGGTAGAGGTTGATGGTCGGTTTGGTGACCGATATCGCCCAGTCCGAATCCGGGGCGTCGAACGACACGTCGATGTCCTTGGCCGGCAGAGGTACAGAATGTCTCAAAAAGGCCTCGAGACTGTCATCCAGCAAGTTCAGCATCGGCTCCTCCATTCGTGGTCCCGGCGCTCTCGATGAGCTCGAAATAGCGGCCGAACTCCTCCTTGGTCCTGAGTCTGCCCAGCTTCTGGAATTCTCGTTTCACTCCCAGAATGACCTGGTCCATCGAGATCGGAACCCCGGCGTCGGCAGCGAGGAACGCTCCAGCAAGTGCCGCGTTGCGAATCGAGCCTCCGGTGAGGCGAAACTGCCGGGCCAGGAAGGAAAAGTCCAACGAACGTGTGGGTGCGCCATTCGGGAAGCTCCGCTGCCAGATATCCAGCCGAGCCTCTTCCTCGGGAAGCGGGAACTCGACAGACACGTGGATCCTTCGCAGAAACGCCTGATCGATGTTCTTGGCGAAGTTGGTGGCGAGTACGACGATGCCCTCGTGGGCTTCCAGACGCTGGAGCAGGTAGGAAACTTCGATGTTGGCATAGCGATCGTGGGCGTCGCCCACCTCCGACCTCTTTCCAAAGAGAGCGTCAGCTTCATCGAAGAAGAGGAGAACACGGCCGGCCTCGGCGGCCTGGAACACCTTGCTGATGTTCTTCTCCGTCTCGCCGATGTACTTGCTGACAACAGAACTGAGATCGATCTTGAACAAATCGAGGGCCAGCTCGTGGGCGATCACTTCGGCGGCCAGGGTCTTTCCGGTTCCCGATGGCCCAGCGAACAGGGCGACGAGTCCCGAAGAGGGGACGGCCCGGAAACCCCAGTCCTCATAGACCTTGAACCGCTGCCGGTATCGGCCGGCTAGCTCGACGAGTTGCTGTTTCTCGTCTGGCGGCAGCACCAGATCGGACCAGTCTCGGGAAGGAACGATCCGGGTGGCCAGCGAGTCGAGGTGCCCGCCGGCGAGGCGGCGAACGGCGCGCTGTCGATCCCCGTCGAAGGCCGCCTCGGCGTGATCGGCCAGACGAGCCTGAGTGGTGGTGAGCGACCACCCATCCGGCCCCACGACGCGCTGTGGCAGGGCCGGCAATTCCAGCCAGCCGGATATCGGAATCTCATCGAGGGGGATCTCTGCCCGTGAACCGAGGACCCAGGGGAGATGACTAGCTCTGCTGAGCCAGTGTCTGAGAGCATTCGAGATGGACTCGAGCGGGCCGAGCATCACTCCGCACTGCTCGACGGTGGCGAATGCCACC
>CAZKJJ010000408.1:0-2669 GCA_964553055.1 uncultured Acidimicrobiia bacterium | reverse complement strand
AGGCGAGGCACTTGCCACGTTGGTCGTCAACAAGATCCGAGGCACGTTCTCGTCCCTGGGCGTCAAGGCTCCCGGGTTCGGCGAGCGCAGGAAGGCCATGCTGCAGGACATCGCCATCCTGACAGGAGCGACGGTCATCTCCGAAGAGGTGGGCTTGAAGCTCGAGAACGTCACGACCGACCTGCTCGGAAGTGCCAGGAAGATCGTCGCTTCCAAGGACGACACAACCATCGTCGATGGGGGAGGCGACCACGCAAACGTGAAGGCCAGGATCACCCAGATCGAGCGTGAGATCGAGAACACCGACTCTGACTGGGACCGCGAGAAGCTCCAGGAGCGGCTCGCCAAGCTCTCAGGAGGGGTGGTGGTCATCAAGGTCGGCGCGGCTTCCGAGGTGGAGCTGAAGGAGAAGAAGCACCGCATCGAGGACGCTGTCAAGGCGACCAGGGCCGCGGTCGAGGAAGGCATCGTGGCAGGAGGCGGAGTCGCTCTGCTCAGAGCCCAGGATGCTCTCGACAAGCTGCGCGGCGGTTCGGCAGACGAGAAGACCGGCAGGACGATCGTCAGAAGGGCTCTGGAGGAGCCTCTGCGGCAGATCGCCTTCAACGCAGGCTTCGAGGGCGGCGTGATGGTCGACAAGGTGCGTTCGGAGGCAGGAGCGATCGGGTTCAACGCCGAGACGGGTCAGATCGAGGATCTGGTCGCCAGCGGCGTGATCGACCCTGCGAAGGTCGTCCGTGGGACCGTCCAGAACGCTGCTTCGATCGCCAAGCTCCTGCTCACCACCGAAGCCTTGGTGGTGGAGCAGAAGGAGGAGGAGAAGCCGCTCCCTGGTGGCGCACCTCACGACATGGACTTCTGAGCAGCCTGAGAAAACGAGATGAAGGGCCCCCTCGTGGGGGCCCTTCTGTTTCAGCAGCCGCGCGAGCGCGGAAACGCTCTCGGCTGGGAAGCGGGCATGTCGAGGCCGGCTAATGGGGGGACGTCGTCGCCTCCGCCCAGGCTCGGTAGCGGTCTGCCCCCTTCCGGTACTCTCCGGCCAGTAGGCCCCAGACGCTGTGGTCGAGCCAACTTCCCTTGACCTTGATCTCCTCCCGAAGCAGGCCCTCCCTGACGAAACCGAGCTTCTGGGCGACTCGTTCGGATGGTCGGTTCCCCACCGCGATCCTGAGGATGACCCGGTGCATGTTCAGCTCCTCGAAGGCGACGGGCAGCAGGCGGGCTGCGGCCTCGGTGGCGAGGCCGCTCCCGGTGGCGTCCGTGCGGATCCAGTAGCCGATCTCTCCGATTCGATACGCCTTGCTGACGAACCAGAGGGAGACGTTGCCCACGTGGCGGTCTGGCACCTGGCGAAGCGCCAATGCGAAGTCATAGGCTTGTCCGCTCTTCCAGGAGACTTGAGACTCCCTGATGAACCGAGCTGCGTCAGCCTTCGAGTAGTCGAGCTGCGCCCAGGGCAGCCACTCGTGAAGCTCGGAGAGCGAGCAGGCCACAGCTTCGTAGAGGGGCTCGGCGTCGCGCCTTCGGAACGCCTTGAGCTCGAGGCGTCTCGAGTATCGCGGCTGGGGAGAGAGAGGCATGGGCACAGCATACGCAGCAATACGATGGGGCTGTGAGCGCTCTCTGGGATCTTCCGGGTCTGCTGCCGCATGTGCCCCCAGGGGATGGGGAGCCGCGCGCCGCGGTCCTGATTCCGCTGTACGAACAGGGGGGTGCCCTTCACACGATCCTCACCAAGCGTCCTCAACACATGCCTACTCATGCAGGCGACTTGGCGTTTCCCGGCGGGAAGCCCGATCCCGATGACAGCGGACCCGTGGAGACCGCGCTGCGGGAGGCGTTCGAGGAGGTGGGCATTGTCAGGGACGCGGTGGAGGTGATGGGCTACCTACGCCCGATCCACACCGTCACGTACTCGCGCATGGTCGTTCCCGTGGTCGGAAGGCTCCCTGGCCTGCCTGCACTGACCATCGACCGCAGGGAGGTGGAAGCCGTGCTGTTCCCGCCCCTAGCCCCGTTCTTCAGCGAGTCGAACTGGCGCTACGAGACGTGGCGGGATCACCGCGTCTACTTCTTCGACCTGGATGGGGAGGTCCTCTGGGGCGCGACAGCCTCGATGATGCGCAGGCTGGTGGGCCTGGAGGATCACCATCCCTAGCGCGCAGTCGGCGGTCCTCAGCCCAGCGGGCACCCGGGCATCGAAGCTCATGCACATCTCAGTACTCCCGATGCTGGCTTCGTCGTTGCGGTCACGCAGTGGCGGGTCCTCATGACACGGGAGACCGCATGAGTCTCTGGCGAGCCATCACCAGGAGGTCGGCATCACGACGCGTCCTGTAGCAGCTCCCACAGGCCTCGGACGTGCCGCTCCTCCGTGAGCGTGCCGCCGACGTTGACCCTGATCATCGGGTCCAGCAGCTCCGGACACGACAGATCCGAATCGATCCAGGCGGTGCCGCGTTGTGCGATCACGATGACGTCGTGCGCGCGGGTCCATGGCTCGCCGTCGAGAAAGCCGAGCCAGTCCTCGATCTCGGGGCCGCTGCGAATGTCGCTGTGGCCGCCGGGACCGCCGGTCAGATAGACAATCGGCTCGGCGCGGGCCCAGCTCGATGCGGTGTGAAAGATCACTATCGGCAGATGCAGCTGTCGGGCTTTGGCCGCCGTCC
>CAZKJJ010000407.1:0-2672 GCA_964553055.1 uncultured Acidimicrobiia bacterium | reverse complement strand
CGACTATTCGAAGTAGCGATGGAAGAGCGCGTTAAGATCGAGTACGAATTCCAGGTCTCGGCCGAACGGCTTCTCAACGACGAGGCGCGTGTAACCGGGGCTGCGAGCCAGGCCCGCCTCCCCGAGGCTTTCGATGGCGGGCCCGAAGGCGGTCGGGGGAAGCGCCAGGTAGAAGATCCGGTTGCCGGGCATCGCCATGGACTTCTCGAGCTCCGCCAGACGGGAGGAGACCGCCTCGAACCCGTCATGGGCGGCGACGTATTGGACGCAGGACTGACACCATGCGTCCGCCTCTGCTTCAGGAAAGCCCGCCGAGATCAGTGCTTTGGCGATGCTTGCCCTGAACTCCTCGTCCGTCATCGCGGTGCGGCCGACACCCAGCATCTGGGCCTGAGTGCCCAACCCCCTGTCGAGAATCAAGCGGTAGTAGGCGGGAAGCAGCTTGCGCTGAGCGAGGTTGCCCGTGGCTCCGAAGATGACGAAGAAGTGCGGTTCCACCTGCATGGTGCCTGTCCGGGGGCTACCCGCTCACTCTATTTGAAGGCCGCTCACATCCACGCGCCCAGGATCACCCCCGACAGAGCCATGGCCACGACGTCGTTGCCTGACGTGATGAGCGATAGCTTCGTCGATCGCTGCTCGTACATGTCCCGCACGCTGTTGCTGACCAAGAAGAAGCCGAGCCCGACCACCAGCCCGACCAACAAGCCCTCGAGGGCGTCCTCGGCGCCCGACCAACCGATGACGATCGCGAGCACGAGAGAGGTGGCGAATGCGCCGAGGAACGTCCAGATGAGCATCCCTGCCGAGAACCCTTCCCTCGCTGCCTCGTCACTGAGTCCAACCTCCCGCAGCCAAGCCTTTCCGAAGACGGACGAGGAATACCAGATGAACCCGAGCACCACCTGTGCCAGTCCCGCCACGATCACGGCCAGCCAGTTGATCTCGACGTCCATGCACAGCTCCCGTTTGCGGCTCACTCCAGGCTAGGGAATCCGCAAGGCGTCGGTCGGGTCGCGCAATCTCCCTGTGCCGGAGCCCTGCCTGCGGGGCGCGAATGGTGGTACGTTTGCCATCGGTGAGGAACAGGGAGCTCACCCGCGACGGCGGGTGCCGACCGGGGACGCCATGAGCACGCGTCTGGTGATTGGCATCGGACTCGTGGTCGTCCTCGCAGTCGTGGTGTTCCTGGTTTCTCAAGGCGGTACCCAGGAGCCTGCTGGCGCACCGTCAATCGTGGTTCCCACGACTCCGACGACCAAGCCGACGACGTCGCTCACGACGTCCTCCACAGAGCCGGCGACGCCATCCACCACGACGCTCGAGCAACGGGAGGCGGAGGTGGCGGCGATTCTGCAAGATCTCTGGTTCGGATGGTTCGACGCCATCTACCAGAAGGATCCGGACGCGCTCTGGGAGGTGGTGGCGACGGAGGAGAAGCATCGCGCTGGGGTGGAAGCGATGAATAGCGACTTCTTTTTGTCAGCGCCGACCGTGGAAGGCCTTGGTGTAGAGCTCCGCCAGATCCTCCTCGACAGAACGGACTGCCTCGTCACATATGCATCGCTCGATGCCACGCAGTTTCGCGGCACGTCGGCAACAACAACACGCGTCGACGTCATGTGGCCTGCGATCGATGGATCATGGAGACTCGCTACGGCCTGGGACGCTCCGGGCGGATCCTGGATCCTGGATTGCGATGTCCGGAATCGAGGCCGTGAGTGAGAGAGGCTCTGATCCCAGCGGTCGCTCTGCTGGTCGCGGCCTCTGTAGGAACCGCACAAGCTTCAGAACAGCTTGCGTGCTGGTTCGAAAGCCGAGTAGACCAGTTCGGCGGAGACCCAGTATCAGTCACGGTCTGCGTCGTGGAAGGATCGACCGACGAGTTCGTGCTCTCGGAAGGAACCGCAACGGACTTCGATCCGGACGTCGGATACGACCTGTCGGGGACCCAGTGTTGGTTCTGGACGACCCGCTCGACGGAGTGGGTGATCCTCTCGATCGTTGGCAACACGGCCACCCTGGGCTGGGACCCGGGTGGCGGTCCAGGTGGCCCGGTCGCCATCGACGTCACGCTGCCCGGCTGCTCCTCGCGGCCCACCCCTGCACTCAGTGATGCCGCGGCCGTGTGGAGCCTGATCGAGGAGTACGTGCATCAGCGGCCGGACCCCATCCTGGACCCGCCTGTCGGCCTTGGCTTGACGGGCCTCGAGACCTTCGTGGCCGTAACACCGCCTGAGCCCTTCGACGGCTCGCTGCTCTCTCCGGGCACCGGTGTTCTACTCGAGGTCCACGCGGAGGTGTCTGCCGTCACGGTCGCATGGGGCGACGGGAGCGACGTCGACTCGTTTCCGCCTGCCCTCTACGAGTTCCTGACGGTCTCCCCGGACGGGATCGCCTCGCATGTCTATGAGGTCAAGACCTGCTCGCCCCCAGGAGGCGAGCGCTGCCACCCCGACCTCGAGGCATACCCACTCGTCGTCTCCTACGAGTGGACAGCCCGATGGCGGCCAGGCAGCAGCGACTGGCGCGTGATCGAGGTACCCCCCACGGCGACCACGGTCGACTATCCCCTCGACGAGGTCATAGCAACCATCACCGAAGGCGACTGACCGGCCGCCTTCCGAGGGCTCGCAGCGCCCGCTCAGCGTCGCTGCTCGGAGATCGGACCC
>CAZKJJ010000406.1:0-2674 GCA_964553055.1 uncultured Acidimicrobiia bacterium | reverse complement strand
ACGACGTCCGTCGGCCGCTGACCGTCACCGGGACCAATCTGCTGGGCCTGGTCAAGCACCTGGCGACCTGGGAGGCCAGGTATCTCGGCGAGGTCTTCGACCGTCCCTTTCCTGAACCCCTGCCTCGATGGGACGTGGAAGCCGAGCTGCTCGCCGACATGTGGGCGACCGAGCGCGAGTCCCGCAGCGACATCATCGACCGCTACCGACGGGTGTGGGAGCACAGCGACGCGACGGTGGACGCCTTGACTCTCGATGCCACGGGTCGCGTGGCCTGGTGGCAGGACGCGGAGGTGCCGCTGTTCAACATCCTGGTCCATCTGCTTGCTGAGACCAGCCGGCATGCGGGCCACGCCGACATCCTGCGCGAAGAGCTCGACGGAGCCGTGGGAACCGATGCGGAGGACATGGCCGAGGAGTGGCACGACCCAGCCTTCTGGGCGGAGCGGCGCGAGGAGATTGAGGCGGCCGCCAGGTCAGCCAGCTGATCGTTTCACTGACATGCCGCGTTGAGGCAAGACCGCGACTGGCATGTGAGCGCGGGAGAGAATGGCAGGCACCGGCTCGGCAAGCGAGGGGGAGCGTGGAGAGAACACGGGGCCGACTGCTGCTTGTGCACCTGTCTGTCTACGCGATCGGTGCGCTGTTGCTGTGGTGGATCGCGAGCCCAATCCGGGGTGGGGATATCGCCGGCCTTGAGTCGGTTTCCTGGCCCATGCTCTCTGTCCCAGCCCTTGTGCTGGGTCTGGTCGGCGGATCGGTTGAGGGTCTTGCCCGCCGAATCTCGCGCCACGGATTCGGCTGGATCGCCTGGGTCGTGTTCGGGGTCGCAAGTGTTGTCGGGTTCTATCCAGCGGCCTTCTTCGTCGGGCGGTTCCCGAGCGAATCAGAGCGCTTCCCCACTGGTATCGACGATTTCATTGCCGCCGAGCTTGCCTGGCTAGGTTTTCTCGTGATCTTGACTGGCATAGCTGTCGCGGTCGCCGGCAGCGCAGGGCAGTCCCCCACGGTCGACACTCAGGGTTCGACCGCTGGCAGGGACGTTGCAGATCGGAGGTAGGCAGCCCGCAGGCTCTCCGTCCGGAGACGAGTGCAACCCGGTCGAGCTCGAGCATCGCGGACAGCCGGATTTGCCGCAGACAGGTAACCGGAACTGCCGATGTGCGCGTGGCACCGGGACCCAGCACGCGCCGTCTAGGCACAATGCTGGAGTGAGGCACTTGAAGGCGAGCAAGGAGAAATGACGCCGCGTATCTGGCACGTCGGCCAGGAACGTGCCACGCCGGACCTGCCGCTGGGGCCTCACATCAGCGGCATCGGCTTTGAGGGAGCGATCACTCCGGCGCTGGTGGACAGGGCCGCGGCGGTACTCGCCGAGCGCCCCGACCTGCGCCTCCAGATCGATGTCGATGTCGCCGACCTGGACTTCCTGCAGGATCTGCCGCCGGTACGGGACCTGACGGTGATCCTCGGGCTCGAACTATCCAACGTCGATGGGCTGGCCACCCATGCCAAGTCGCTGAGGTTTCTCCAACTAGAGACTGGGCTACGGCCGCTCGATGTCAGCGTTCTCGGCGAACTGCAGCAACTCGACCAGCTCTACCTTCGTAAGGCGAACCGTGCCCTCAAGGGCGTGGAGACCGCGTTGGCTTCGCTGCAGCAGCTGCACCACCTGACGCTGCATTCGGTCACGCTCAACGACACACAGCCACTGCGGAACCTCCCCAGCCTCCGGGGGCTGGCGTTCAAGCTCGGAAGTAATCGCGACCTCACGTTCCTCCCGGGCATGCGCAACCTGCGCTTCCTCGAGATCTGGGGAACACGGATGCTCCGCGACGTCTCATCGCTCGCCGAATGCGACCAGCTGCAGGCGCTCTATCTCGAAGACCTCCCTCACGTGGTGCTCCCCGACATGACAAACGCCGTGAGCCTCACGGACGTACAGCTCACCAACCTTCCCCGGATGAGCGGCCGGCTAGAGGCACTGGCGACAGCGCCGAAGCTGCGCTATCTGACGGCGGGTCTGTGCCGTCTCACCGTGGCCGACGTGGAGGGACTGCGCGGGCACCCTGCGCTGCAGGGAGTCTGGCTGCCCGACCCCCACCGCGGTCACGACGTGGGAGATCCCGACCCCATCCTTGGGCTTCCGATGCCTCCGGGCGACCGGCCGCTGATGCGGGCAGCCGGCGTGATGGGACTCCCGGCACACTCCGGCGAGACGTTCGGGTCCTGACCCAGCCTCACGAGTTGCACGGAGATGCCTCGGGTTGGCGGTGGGCTACCCCGAGAACGCGGGGCGCCGTGTGATCATCCGGGCATGAGAGCGACGGCCACGTTGCGAGCTGCCCTGCGGCACGGCGAAGTGGAACGCCTGGAGCAGGCCGTGGACAGCGATAGACCTTCCCTCCGCCCCCTCCTCGACCGCCCGCTGGACGAAGTCACGGCAGCTGACCTGAATGCCTTGAGAGGTGTCGTGGCTGTCCTGCTGTCGAGGCGTGGCTTCAACAGCGACTGGGAGCCCAACACCTTCGGCCGCGACTGCGAAGACCTCATCGATCGGCTGGCGCCCTGGCACTGGGGCAAGGACTGAGACCCAGGCACACATCGAACATCCTCATCTGCCGCGAGTAGTGAAAGCGGGGAATCGCCGATCTGCGGGCGTTGGTGATGGGCG
>CAZKJJ010000405.1:0-2676 GCA_964553055.1 uncultured Acidimicrobiia bacterium | reverse complement strand
AGGTAGTCGGGCTGTCGCCGGGCACCGAAGAGGACCCCGAACACCAGGTAGTACACGGCACCGAGGAGGAGCGGGTTCAGGACCCACCAGAAGAGACCCAGGGCGGTCGACGCGTTCCTCGCCTGAAGATTCCCGATTGCCAGAAACCAGGCAAACTCACGCCGCTGCCAAAGGTCGCCAAGGTAGATCCGCCACGCCGACAGCCGCGGACGATCGGAAACGGTCAGGGTGGACACGACGACGAAAGTATAGGAACCACTCCCATCCTGCCAGGCGTACGCGGGCACGAGCCAGGGCGTGGTCGAAGTTACCCCTCACCGACGACACGCCGGCCGAAGAGTCGGGCTAGCCCGTCAGATGTCTCGTGAATGGCCTCGTAAACCGCGCTGATCTCAGCAATCGCTTGCTCCTTCTCCCTCTCGTAGCCGGGCTCCCGGTCGAGTCCGATGAGCAAGACATAATGAATCGGTTGGCCTGTGGCCGCCTCATAGCCGAGCACGTCGCCGCGGGGAGGTGGTGTCTGGAAGCCGGCCGGGGTGTCGAGCAGGTGGCTGTCCGGATCGAGGGCGGGGCGATAGCGGATGTGACTGAAGCTCGTGGAGGGCCACGGATTCCCCAGGTTGATGGCTGAGCGGTCTACGGCGATCCAGGAGGGGGTGTGGAGCAGAGGGCGGACCCGTGCATAGTTGGGATCGGTGAAGTCGATGAAGCTGATCGGGACGATCACAGAGCCCTCCTGTACATGCTCCGCAGCGGACACGATCTCCCGGATCTCCCGATCGGCCAGCCGGTACGCCCTCACGTGCACGCCCACCAGAGCGAGGGAAACAGCCAGGCCCCCGACGATCATCACCCTGCCCAGTTGGCTGTCGAGATCCTGGCCCGCCAGCCACACCAGCACCAGCAGGAAGGGAAACAGGTAGATGCGCTCCCGGATGAGCGATCCGCCGGCCGCTTGGATCGGGGCGACATTCGCCGCAAGAGTGAGCAGTGCAGCGGCTCCCAGCAGCCCGTCTTCCCACGACCATCTGCGGTGAACAATCTTGAGGGTCAGGGCCACCGCCACACCCATACCGACCAAGATCGCCAGGGCAATGCCGAACACCCACTCCACCCTGTCGAAGGAGACGACCTGGTAGTAGAGCGTCGCAGCACTCGCGACCCTCCGCAGCCAGCGGAGGGGGTCATCCAACGCCCACACAACTCCCAGCCCCGAGCTGGCGGTCAGGTAGCCGACGACGAGGAGCGCGGAAGGAACGGCGGCCGCCACGACATGCCTTCCCGTCTGCCAGACACGTCCAAGAAGCGACCTCTCGCCCGCAGGCCGGCTCGTAGCCAAGGCCAGTGACAGCACCCCCAGGACCAGCCATGCCGCCACCAAGGGCACGAGATGGGAGAAGTACGTCGCCACCAAGAGGAGCCCCAGCCAGATGGTCTTGGCCGGCGTCATGGATCGTCCGTTTCTCAGGTAGAAGCCAACGACCACCAGAAGGAGGCAGACCCCGGCCACGAAGTTGAAGAACCCCTTGTGCAGATACCACCCGGTGGCGAGCGGAACCGCCAGCACCGCCAACGTCGTTCCCGATCGCCGTATCGCCCCCATCGCATACCAGGCCGCACCGGCGAATCCGACGATCAGGAGCGTCACCATGATCTTGTGGAGGGTCACTGCATCGAACACATCGACCAGCCCGCGCAGGACCAGGTTGGCCGTCCAGTAGGGAGCCGGCTGGGCGTCGATCTCGAAGAAGTCCGCGTACCGGCCGGCATCGGCTGTGCCCAGCTCAGCCCAGACCCGTGCCAGCTCGACATGGGCAGGGCCGTCCTGGGTCGGGAAGTACTCAACCGACCAGACAGACGCGATGCTGAAGGTCAGCGCGACGCCGAAGGCCACAACGCCGAGGAGGCGGGTCCTCTCGACCCGGACTCCTGCAGGCTGGTTCGAGCCCGTACTGGTATCGACCGCTCGACGACTGGGCCGCATCGAACTGCGAGCCTACGGCTCTCCGAGCCGGCTCTGACTGCGCAAGCGCATCATCGTGCTCGAGCGATTCCGGAGAGGTCTGTGAGGGATCATTGATGCCAGCTGATCGACGCACCTGCGGACTTGCAGGAAAGCAGAACCTTTGGTCGCAGCAATGCCGAAACACTCAGGTCCCATAGTGCGGTACGAAATCGTCTTTGGGTTGTTCGTGGGGACCGATCACGGAGCAGCTCCGCAGCCCCGGCGATTCCTACGGGAGAGGTCACCCGAGCCAGGCTGCGATCCGGTCGGCCACCGCCTCAGGCGTGAACCCCAGATGATCGGCGATGACCGTGTGAGGAGCCGACGCTCCGAACCGGTCGACACCGATGTTGAGGCCTCCCCGGCCCGTGATCCGCTCCCAGCCGAACGTGGCTGCGGCCTCCAGGGAGGCGATCGGCAGGCCGTCACCTAACACCTCGCGGCGATAGGCCTCGTCCTGTCCGAAGAACGCCTCCCAGCACGGCAAGCTCACGACCCTCAGAGACCGCCCCTCGCCTGCGAGGAGCTCGGCAGCCTCGAGGGCGACCCAGACCTCTGACCCGGTGGCCACGAGCACAGCGTCGGTTCCCTCCCGAAGCACATACCCGCCGCGGTGCACTTCCCCCTCGAGCCCCGTCCGGTCGAGAACCGGCACGTTCTGGCGGGTCAGC
>CAZKJJ010000404.1:0-2677 GCA_964553055.1 uncultured Acidimicrobiia bacterium | reverse complement strand
GTTCCGGGCGGTAAACGCAGATCAGCATCGTGAGATCTTCCCCTCACTACCCAGCCAAGTCTGCATGATCACAGGAGAGCTCAAGTCAAAGGTCGACCGCATCTGGGACACGATGTGGTCTGGAGGTATCTCAAATCCCCTGACTGTCATTGAGCAGCTGACCTACCTACTCTTCATCAAGCGGCTGGACGAGCTGCAGACGCTAAAGGAGCGAAAAGCGGCTCGTATGGGGAAGCCGATCGAGGACCCGATCTTCTCTTCCGATCAGGAGCACCTCCGCTGGTCGCGATTTCGTGAGACGGCCCCGGAGAAGGTGTTCGAGACCGTGAAGGACGACGTCTTCCCGTTCATCAAGTCTCTCGGCCAGAACGGCTCGGCCTCGCCACGGCCTATGCTGTCGTCACCGAGGCCGGAGGCGACCTCACGGCCACGAGCGTCCCAGGCGAGGGCAGTACGTTCCGCATCACTCTGCCCACGGTCGATGCGCCAGAGGCGTCATCCCCCGAATCCTCGGATCGAATCCGGCCCCGGATTCCCTCCGAGGGACGAGCCCTCCGGATCCTGCTGGTCGAGGACGAGCCGGCCGTGCGGCGCGTCGTCCTCCGTGTCCTCGAGAAGAGCGGCGCCGCCGTGGAGACGGCGACCGGGGTGGAAGACGCCACGGCGCGATTGGATACCGAGCCCGACCGGTTCGACCTCCTTGTCACCGACTTCATGTTGGAGGACGGCACGGGCGTCGAGGTGGCCCAGATCTTCCGCGAGAAGCTGCCGCAGGCGCCGGTGCTGATCATGTCCGGCTACGCGCCGCCCGAGGAAGTAGAGGCCCTGACTGGAGAGGACGTGCGGTTCCTGGCCAAGCCCTTCGAGCCAGAGGCGTTGCTGCCCGCCGTAGAAGAGCTCGTGGAACGCTTGGGTCGTGCGGGAAGGGAGGGCCGAAGGACCTCCCTGGATGGCCCAGATTGAGGCGCGACTGATCCGGCGGCTCGCGACGGTGCTTCGGACCTGCCACGGACCGGGCCCCGCGGGCGCTCGGACGACACGGAGGAGAGCCCGCTTCGGGATGCGGTCGGACGGGAGCAGGTTTGACTGTGCATCGGCCTCGAACGAGACCGTCGTGCTCACGCCCGCCCGAGCCGCCCCAGGCGGGACGCGGCCCCCGTTGCCCACAGAAGTGCCAGGCCCACCCACGAAGGCGAGCAAGCTCGCTTGTCGGGATGGATCTCGCACGCTCGCTTGAGCCAGAACTCCCCACCCCCAGCGGGACACATTGCGATCCAGCCGGTATACGACTTGCAACGCGTGGATACTCCACCAGTATAGATAGCATATCCGAACCGTCCCCAGTCGCTCAATCCGCCGATGAGCTCAGAATCCTCTGCCCAGGACGCTTCAGACCAGAGGCCCGGAGTCCTCTCAGGTGGGCCGGGCGTCGGATGACGGGCGATCGCCGCCATACACGCGAAGTCGGCTCCCGAGCCCAGTCCGCCAGCCGAGAGGCACGCACCCTCCGATCTGTCTTGCCAGAGGATCGAGGTGAGCTCGGAACCATCGTCATCCTCGATGGCGACCCAGACGTGCGTCTTATGATGTCCCGCCTCCTCCAGCGTCATAGTCTCCGGACATGGGCTGCCGGGGACGCTGAGGAGACGTTGAAATTCTTGCGTTCGGGCGGAACGGAGATCAGCCTCTTGATCCTCGACCTTCACCTGCTGCGCGGCACTGCGGGCCGGTTTCTGAAGAGGGCGCGCAAGCTCCATCCGGGCCTCTCAGCTCTCTACCTGCAGATCTGGAGGGATGGCGGCATCGACCGGGATCCCAACGTCCCAGTCCTCCTCAAGCCCTTCGGATCGGCGGCCCTGCTGTCCGAGGTGTTCTCGATGCTGGAATCCCACCCGACATAGCTGGAGCTCTCGCGGGCGCTGCGAGCCGAACAGATGGACTGGGATGCTCAGCCAAGATATTGAGATGGCTGTCACTCATCCGGCCCCCTTCCGGGCCGAGGCCTCGTCCAGAAGCTTCCTCACCTGATGCCCCAAGGCCCGCGGGTCGAACGGCTTCTCCAACAGGATTTCCTCATGTGGCTGGAGCCCGCGGTGGCGTAACTCCTCCTCGGAATACCCGGAGATCAACAGAACAGGGAGTGGGCCGTGCAGCCGCTGGATCGCTTCGGCCAGCTCGGTGCCTCGCATCCTCGGCAGGCCGATGTCGGTCACCAGGAGGTCGAGCGTCCCATTGTGTCGGCGGGTGAGCGCCAGAGCTTCCTCGGAGGATGCCGCGTCCAGGACTTCATAGCCGTATCGCTGCAGAATTCGCACGAGCACCTTACGGACCGCGGGGTCGTCGTCCACCACGAGGAGTCGCTCGTGACCGACGGGTTCCGGCCTATCGCGGCCTTCTGCAGAATCACCCTTGGACTTCGCAGCTCGGCCCTTCCCGGGTGGAAGCACGATGCGGAACGTCGCGCCAGCCCCTTTGGAACTCTCCACCGTGAGAGCACCCCCGTGATCCTTCGCGATCCCGTAGGCCGAGGCGAGACCGAGACCCGTCCCTTTCCCCCGCTCCTTGGTGGTGAAGAACGGCTCGAAGATCTTCTGTGGGAGGGAGGGCGGGATGCCGGGTCCGTCATCGGTCACCGAAACGAAGACCCATGATTCCTCCCCGACCGAAGGAAGCCCAG
>CAZKJJ010000403.1:0-2681 GCA_964553055.1 uncultured Acidimicrobiia bacterium | reverse complement strand
CCCGACGGCTCGCTCCCAGGTCCGCTGCCCCATCTCCCTGAGCTGGTGAGACGCGGACACAGCGTCACCTAACACCAACCTAGCGTATATCAGATACTGGACCGTCCGCCAGGCGCGAACATAAGATCTGAGATATGGGCGAGGGAAGCGCGGCCATGCCCCCACCAGATTCGGGCGAGCGCAGGCCGCTCGTGATCAAGAACGGCATCGTCGTCACCATGGACGATCAGGAACAGGTGCACTTTGATGGAACGGTGGCGATCCGGGGTGACCTGATCGCCGACGTGGGCCCAACAGCGCTCGTGCTCGGGCGCAGTGGAGACCTTTCAGGCGCAAGAGTGATCGACGCTCGGGACAAGGTCGTCATGCCGGGGCTCGTCGACCTCCACTATCACACCGCCATCGGGAGAGGCTGGAGCGACCACCTGCCGCTGTGGGAGGCCCTTCAGGAGTTCTGGTATCCAGTCATCCGGGCCCTTGATCCAGACGCCGTGTATTGGGCTGCCCTGGCCAGCTACAGCGAGTCGATCAGGTGCGGTGTCACCACCGTCAACGACATGTATCGACACCTAGATGGACTAGCTCGGGCGGCAGAGGAGGTCGGCATCCGTGCGGTGATCTCGAGCGTGACCGCCGATCCTGAGCATCACCTGGATTCCCTGGAGGACAACGAGCGCGGTTTCAGGTCCAGCCATGGCGCCGCGAACGGTCGGGTGCGCGTCTTCGTGGGCATCGAGTGGCTCCCCCTCGCCTCGACGCAGCTGCTGGCCGAAGCCAGCGCCATGGCTAGGGACCTAGGCACCTCGATTCACATTCACCTAAACGAATCGGCGGGCGAGGTACAGATGTCGGTCGATAAGTTCGGGCAGCGGCCAACTGAGGTCGCCTTCGAGCAGGGGATACTGGGCCCCCGCTGCGTGGCTGCGCATTGCGTGTGGCTATCTGAGCGGGAGATCTCCCTCATGCACGAAACGGGAACCCACATTTCGCACAACCCCTCGTCCAATGCGAAGCTCGGGAACGGCGTAGCCCCCCTGGTGGATCTTCTCTCAGCGGGGATCAATGTCGGTTTGGGACACGACTCGACTGAAGGTACCAACACCGCCGACCTCTTCCAGGTCATGAAGTTCGCGTCACTAATGCAGCGGGCGGTCCGTCAAGAGACGGACCTTCTGCAGGCGCCCGACCTGCTGCGCATGGCGACCCGAAATGGCGGCAGAGCGCTCGGCGGGGACGTGGGTGAACTGGCGGTGGGAAAGAAGGCCGACGTCATCCTGATCGATCTGAAGGACCCCGTGTTTACGCCCCTGATGCCGGAGAACAAGAATCAACTGTTCTCTCACCTGGCGTTTGCCGCCACCGGACCAACCGTCGACACCGCCGTGATCGATGGCCGTGTGGTCATGAGCGGACGCGAAATCGTGACCCTGGATGAGCAGAAGGTGCTGCGTGAGGCCAACCGAGCTTTTGCCCGAATCCTCGAGCGCTCCGGGGTACGAGGCTGAGGGAAGCAAGAGGCCTGGGACCGGCTGGGTCTGGCGCAGTCCACCTATCACTACCGTCCCGAATTCCGACCCTTGCGTCGAGGCGGTCCTGCCGCTCCATCCGAGTTTCTCGAGCCAAGGTTCCGTGCTGGTCGAACTCGCAGAGAGCGAACTCAGCCAAACCCGAACACCCGTACGTACCGGCCGATGGGTGTGAGGCCGGGCTTTGGAGGGCATGTAGCCGCAGCTAGGAGGTGTGGCTCGTCATGCGATCGCGTCGATTCGGAGACTTCTCCGCGGTCATGTAGGCGATTTGGTCCTCGAGCACGCTCTCGATGTGGGTTCGCATCAGTTTCTCAGCAGCATCTGGATCGCTGGCCACCAATGCCTCGACGACCTCACGGTGCTGCTCAATAGATGACTCCAGCCGACCAGGAATCTCGGTGGAGAGCTTGCCAATCCTCCTCAGATGCAGTTGCAGGTTCTCCAGCAGCGATCGCAGCCTCCGGTTCGCCATCTGCGTGAACAACATGTCGTCGAATGCGTCGAAACACTCGACGACAGTTCCCAGGTCGCCCGCCTCGAAGGCGTCCTGACTTGCGCTCACGTTCTCTTGAAGCTTCCCGATCACGCCGGGATCAGCACTGTCGGCGACCCGACGAGCGGACGCGCCCTCAAGCAGGGCCCGCATCTCGAAAACCTCTCGCACGTCTTCTGGTGAGTAGCCACTTACAACGGCTCCCTTAAAGGGAATGAGTTCGACCAACCCCTCCTGCTCAAGCTTGAGCAGTGCCTCCCGAACAGGCGTCTTGCTTACGCCTAGCTGCCTGGCTACGGTGGATTCACGGAGAACGTCGCCAGGGCGGAAGCGGACGTTGACGATCGCCTCTTTCAGCTCTTCGTAGGCTGAATCAGCGAGCTTGGTCCTATCCTCGTAGTCAAACCGGCGTGAGAATACGGGTTGATCCGTCATCGACTGTCACACTTCTTCTGCACGTTATCTAGCATATGGCGTATCAACTCCTCGACCCTCCTTTGGGCGACTACGCGGCCCCCAGGCGTGGACGCGATGCGAGTCGGGTGAGGAAATCGGAGCCTGTACCCTTCGCCTGCCCCTTCTTGGCCCGAGGTCCACGCAGTGCCTTTCCTACTGTGACGAAGGAACCTCCATGCGTTCCACGATTCTGAGAAACGCCT
>CAZKJJ010000402.1:0-2683 GCA_964553055.1 uncultured Acidimicrobiia bacterium | reverse complement strand
CCAGGCTCAGATCAGGGGTCCCATCCCACTCCCCACCAAGATCCACCGGTACACGGTGATTCGCTCTCCTCACAAGGACAAGGACTCACGTGAACACTTCGAGATGCGGATCCACAAACGTCTGATCGACATCCTGGAGCCGACTCCCAAGACCGTCGACTCGCTGATGCGTCTCGACCTGCCTGCCGGGGTAGAGGTGGAGATCAAGCTATGAAGGCGATCATCGGCGAGAAGCTCGGCATGACCCAGATCTTCGACGACGAGGGGCGGGCCGTTCCCGTCACGGTCATCCAAGCGGGTCCATGCCATGTGATCCAGATCAAGACGAGGGCGACGGACGGCTACGACGCCGTCCAGCTCTCGTTTCAGGAGCTCTCTCCTTCCCGCGTGAACCAGCCGATGGCGGGTCACTTCGGTAAGGCAGGCGTCCCTCCATGCCGTCACCTCGTCGAACTCAGAGTCGAAGACCCCGGCGCCTACGAGGTGGGTCAGGAGATAGCGATCTCCGACGTGCTGGCACCGGTATCCAAGGCGGACGTGACCGGCCTCTCCAAAGGGAAGGGCTTCCAGGGCGTCATGAAACGCCACAACTTCTCGGGGCAGGGCGCCAGCCACGGCGTGCACAAGGTCCACCGCGCGCCAGGGTCCATCGGGGCGTGTGCCACACCTTCGCGCGTCTTCCGAGGTAAGCGGCTCCCTGGCCGCATGGGCGGCGACAGGACCACCATGCTCAACCTCGGAGTAGTAGCAATCGACGACGAACGGGGGCTCCTGCTGCTCCGCGGGGCCGTGCCAGGTAGGCGTGGCTCGATCGTGGTCGTCCGTGAGGCGGTGAAAGCCCGTGTCTGAGGGTCCCGCCGCCAGGTCCTTCGATGTCGATGGGTCGCCTGTGGGCGACGTTCTCCTCGATCCCGAGGTGTTCGGGGCGGCACCCAACATCCCGCTCATGCACCAGGTGGTCACGGCGCAGCTGGCTGCTGCCCGTGTTGGCTCGGCCAACACCAAGACTCGGGCCGAGGTGCGGGGAGGGGGCAGGAAGCCTTGGCGCCAGAAAGGGCTCGGACGAGCCAGACACGGCTCTCGTCGCTCTCCACAATGGGCGGGAGGGGGAGTCGTCCACGGGCCCAAGCCGCGCAGCTACCGACAGCGGACGCCCAAGAAGATGAGGAGGCTGGCGTTGCACAGCGCACTCTCCACGCGCGCGGCCGAGGGCAGGATCACCGTGATCGGTACTCCCTGGTCCGAGCCCAGGACCAAGAAGGCCAGGGCGTTCCTGTCTGCGGTCGAGGCTTCCGGCAAGGCGCTGGTGGTCCATCTCCCCTCAGACGCGGTCACCCCTCTCGCGTTTCGGAATCTCCCAGATGTCGTCGTGACGAGTCCTGGGCAGCTCACGGCCTACGACGTCCTGTGGGCGGATCACGTCATCTTCACGGCCGATGCCCTCGGTGCCACCGCTGGTAGCGGATCGTTCGACGTTTCGCCCTCGGACTTCGTGAAAGAGGGTGATGACGAGTGAAGGATCCACGGGATGTGATCATCGCCCCTGTCGTCTCCGAGAAGTCCTACGACCTCGTCGAAGACCTCAACACCTACACGTTCGTCGTCGACAAGCGCGCCAGCAAGACGGAGATCCGGGAAGCCGTTCGCAGCATCTTCGGCGTGACGGTGTTGTCCGTGAACACGATGAACCGAGGCGGGAAGCTCAAGCGGACCGGCTACGTGGTCGGCAGAAGGGCTGCGACCAAGCGGGCGCTCGTGAAGCTTCCTCCCGGTCAGACCATCGATCTCTTCGGGGTGTGAGCATGGCAGTCAAGAAGCAGAAGCCGACGTCGCCCGGTAGGCGCTTTCAGACAGTCTCCGACTACGTGGAGCTGACGTCAGACCAGCCGGAGAAGACGCTTTTCGGCAGCCAGACGTCCTCGGGCGGACGGAATACCTACGGGAGGATCACGTCGCGACACAGAGGCGGCGGGCACAAGCGTCGCTACCGCATCATCGACTTCAGACGAGACAAGGACGGTGTTCCCGCCAAGGTGGCGACGATCGAGTACGACCCGAACCGCAACGCCCGCATCGCGCTGCTGCACTACCTGGACGGCGAGAAGCGCTACATCCTGGCGCCCGTGGGGGTCACAGTCGGCGACAGGTTGGAATCGGGCTCGAGAGCGGAGATACGGCCAGGGAACGCACTACCCCTCCGCAACATCCCAGCAGGGACCATGGTCCACGGCGTCGAGCTGCGGCCCGGTGGCGGCGCCAAACTGGCTCGGTCAGCGGGAGCGGCTGTCCAGCTGATGAGCAAGGAGGGAAACCAGGCGCTTCTCAGACTGCCTTCAGGCGAGATGCGGTTCGTTCCCCTCGACAGCAGGGCGACGATCGGCCAGGTCGGCAACACTGAGGCGGAGCTGGTCAAGATCGGGAAGGCAGGCAGGAACCGCTGGCGGGGAGTCAGGCCGCAGACCAGGGGCGTCGCCATGAACCCGGTCGATCATCCGCTTGGCGGCGGAGAGGGCAAATCGTCAGGCGGAAGGCACCCTGTGACCCCTTGGGGCAAGCCCGAGGGCCGAACGAGGAAGAAGAAGAAGGCGTCCGATCGGGAGATCGTGCGAAGACGAGGAAAGAAAGGCAGGCGGTAGCGGTGTCCCGAAGTCTGCGGAAGGGCCCTTTCATCGACGAGCACCTC
>CAZKJJ010000401.1:0-2708 GCA_964553055.1 uncultured Acidimicrobiia bacterium | reverse complement strand
GCCGATGAACGCCAGGCGGGTCGTCTGTCTCATGCTCTCCTCCCTCGCTCGTCCACAGCGAACAGCGGCACCGTTACGGGATCGTTACGTGAGACTGCCCTGGAGGAGGATGAGGACCGCAAAGCCGAGAACGATGAGGTTGCCGAACACGACCGCCACCCGCTGAGCTTTGCGGGTGAGGCGCTTTCCCGCGGTCGCTCCAACGCCAGCCAACAGCGTCTGCCACGAGAGGGAAGCAGTGAGCGCGCCGAGTGCGAAGACTGCGCCCTGGAGTGCGGTCATGTCGTTGGCCACTCCGATGCCGACGACGAACGCCGCGAAGTAGATGACGGTCGTGGGGTTGACCATCGTCAGTCCGACGAAGCGACCGTACGTGATGGCGAGCTCGCTGCGGCTCGGGAACACGACGGTCGCGGGCCGCGGCTCTCTCCCGATCCTGCGTAGACCCGAGACGGCGACGAGGATCAACACGAGCGCGCTCGCCACCCGGAGAGGTGCGCCGATCGTCTCTACCCTCGAGGCAAGGCCGACTCCTCCGATCACGGCCAAGCTCGAGTAGAGAAAGTCGGCGGTGGCGGCGCCTGCTCCTGCCGAGAACCCGCACCAGAACCCGCATCGGATGGCCACTTCCACGATGAGGACCGAGATCGCCCCGACTGGAATGGCGATCCCGTACCCGGCGAGAACGCCCGTCCAGAAGGCCTCCATGCTCCTCGGAGCCTACGTCGGCTCGGCTTTGCCGCCCCTCAGTCGAGGTGAAGGATCATCCGGATGCCGCTCCCGTCGCGCGAGACCTCGTGGTAGCCCAGGCGCTGGTACAGCCGTCGGGCCGGGTTGTCCGCATCGACGCTGAGGCTGAGGGCGGGCACGCCCAGCTCCTTGGCCTGGGCTTTGAGCGACTCCATCAGCAGGGTTCCGATGCCGAGACCACGGAAGCCGTCCACGACGGCGATGCCGAGCTCGGGTGTAGCGGAGTCGACGTATCCGTGACCGTGATCCTCGTCCGTGAAGAGCCTGCAGAAGATGAGGCCGACGTACTCCCCGTCCACCTCGGCGACGATGCCCAGATCGCCTGGGCGTCCCCAGCCCCTGTGGTATCGAGCGAGCTCAGGATGCTCGACGAGCGCTTCAGCGGGCGGCAGAGGCCGGTCGGGATTCCAGGCGATCATCTCGAAGAGTGCCTGCTTGAGCAGATGGGCGTCTTCGCGGCGGAGCGGACGAGTCGCCACTCGAGGTCGGTCAGCCGTGGTCACGTCCCTGACACTCTGGGGGAGGCCACCGGCTACCAGTCGATGAGGACACAGGTCTCGTCGCCTGTCACCCAGGCGCGATGACCGGGCGGGATGAAGAGCACGTCGCCCGGTGCTGCCTCGAGTTCCGTCCCGTCCTCCATGAGGTATCTGATGCCACCCGAGAGGACGTACTCACGATGTGTCAGCGGACAGCTCGTCGCCCCATCGGCGTACGGCTTCACGTCTTCGTCCCAGCTCCAGCCCGGCTCCAGCTCCGATCGCCATACCTCCTCGTCGCCCAGCTGTATGAGCAAGGCCCTGCCGTGAGTGAACGGCATGGTGTCGTCCGGCCGTCCGAACTGCTTGCGCGTGATGGCGGCCATGTTTCTCCTCCTCGGTGCTGCGCTGCGTACTCAGTCCCGACGCCAGTCGACCCTCCGGACCACGAAAGGCGCGTCGAGACCCTTGAGCGTGACCTCGGCCGGCTCGGAGATGGGGAAGCGGATCACCCCTGCCGCCTGCAAGGCGGCAGCGGACACGACGATCTCCTCCCCATCGGCGATCGCTCCGACCCTCGCGGCTTCGTGCACGCCCTGTCCCCGGTAGTCGCTCCCCTGGCGGGTCGCTTCGGCGGTGTGCAGCCCGATGCGCACCCTCGGAGCGAAGCCATGGTTTCGGCGGTGGTCGACGAGGCTCCGCTGGATGGCGACGGCGCACTCGATGGCGGCGGATGCCTGGTCGAAGGCCACGAAGAACCCGTCACCGGTATGACTCACGACCTCACCGCTGTTCCCGGCGAACGCCGACCGCAGCGTCCTGTCGTGCCACCGGAGAAGCTCCTCCCAGGCAGCGTCACCCATGAGCCGCACCAGATCGGTGGAAGTGACGATGTCCGTGAACATGAACGTCTTGGTCACTCGGAGGCGCTCACCCGCACCAGCGTCTTCTTCGAGAAGCTCACCCACCCGGTCCAGGTCCAGGGCGGCCCCCAGGCGCTGAAAGACAGACCGCGCCGCTCGTAGCTCCATGCGGGCTGCCGTCTCTTCGCCTGCTTCGGCGTGTGCCTGTGAAAGAAGCATTCGCGCCCTGGCGCTCTCGTAGGGCAGCTCGATCTCCTGGTAGAGACGCCAGGCCCGGTCGAGCGTCGATGCAGCAGCCTCAGGGTCTTCGTCCTTCATCTGAAGAGCTCCCCGTGCCGCGAGCGATGCGGCGTCGAAGGCAGGCTGCTCGAATCGCCGGGCGATCGCCTCCAGCTCGATGCGGGTGAACACCTTGGAGGCCGGGTTCTGCGGGTTGTTCAGGACGATCAGCTTAGTCTTGTCGCTGAACGCCGCGGCCAGCGCATCCAGGTCGAGGTCCCAGTTCGGCGGGGTCAGCCGCACCGTGCGCGGGATGCCACCGGCGCGCCGGATCATCGGCAGGTAGCAGTCGTAAAGCGGCTCGATGACCACCACCTCGTCGCCCGGCTCGATCAGG
>CAZKJJ010000400.1:0-2710 GCA_964553055.1 uncultured Acidimicrobiia bacterium | reverse complement strand
TGACGATCCAGGTGGGCAAGAACCTGGTGGAGAACAAGATGCCCGAGTCGCACTGGTTCTCCAACATCATGGAGCAGGGAGGCAAGATCGTCACGATCTCCCCCGAGTACAGCCCGCCCGCCTCGAAATCCGACTACTGGCTTCCGGTTCGGCCCGGCCTCTCCGACACCGCCATCTTCCTGGCCATCACGAGGATCCTGATGGAGGAAGGACGCTACGAAGACGCGTTCGTGCGGTCCTTCACCGACTTCCCGCTGCTGATCCGGACCGACACCCTGGAACGCCTCCGCGCCAGAGACGTGTTCCCGAACTACCAGCCAGGTCTCAGACCGGAAGGGGCTTCGTTCGCCTCACAGAAGCTGACGGAGGAGCAGTACGAGAGGATCGGCTTCGACTTCGTGGTCTTCGACGAGTCCGAGCAGCGGCTCGTGCCCATCACCCGCGACGACGTAGGCAGGAACATGTCCCAGCGGCCCGCCCTCGATCATCGGGCCACCGTCGAGCTGGTAGACGGGACCACAGCAGAGGTCATGACGATCTGGGAGGCGTATCGAGACCACCTCCAGGACTACGACCTCGAAACCGTCGGTGAGATCACCGGCACGCCCGTCGAGCTGATCAGACGGTTGGCAGACGACATCGCCACGATCAAGCCCGTGGCGATCCACACAGGAGAGGGAATCAACCACTGGTTCCACGCCACGTTGCACAACAGGGCCACCTACCTCCCACTCATGCTGACAGGGAACATCGGCCAGCCGGGGGCTGGCAGCCACACCTGGGCAGGCAACTACAAGGCAGCTCTCTTCCAGTCGACCGACTGGTCGGGCCCTGGGTTCAAAGGCTGGGTCGCGGAGGACCCGTTCGCTCCCAACCTCGACCCCACCGCAGACGGCAAGGACATCGTCGCTCACAACTTCGCCAAGGACGAGGAGCCTGCCTACTGGGACCACGGAGACAAGGCGCTGATCGTCGAGACGCCCCGCTTCGGAAGGCTCAACTTCACGGGCACGACGCACATGCCTACCCCGACCAAGGTGATCTGGACCACCAACGTCAACCTCATCAACAACGCCAAGCACGCCTACCTGGTGATCAGGGACGTGAACCCGCACGTGGACATGATCGTCACCCAGGACATCGAGATGACCGCGTCGTGCGAGCTGTCCGACCTCATCCTGCCCGCCAACTCGTGGGTCGAGTTCGGCGTCTCGGAGGTGACCGCCTCGTGCTCGAATCCGTTCCTCCAGGTGTGGGGGAGAGACGGCATCGCTCCGCTCTACGAGACGGAGGACGACGTGACCATCTACGCCAAGGTCTCCGAGCGGCTCGGCGAGATCCTGGGAGACGGAAGGTTCTCGGACTACTGGAAGTTCGCGCTCGAAGGGCGCCCCGAGGTCTACCTGCAGCGTCTGCTCGATGCCTCGGCGACGACACGGGGTTACCGGCTCGACGACATTCAACAGGGTGTGCACGGCGAGCCGGGCGCCGCCCTCATGATGTTCCGGACGTACCCACGGATACCGTTCTGGGAGCAGATCCACGACGACACGCCGTTCTGGACGGACACAGGACGTCTGCACTCCTACGTCGACATCCCCGAGGCGATCTCCTACGGGGAGAACTTCGTCGTGCACAGGGAAGGACCCGAGGCGACCCCGTACCTCCCCAACGTGATCGTGTCGTCCAACTCCTTGATCAGGCCCGAGGACTACGGGATCCCACCTGAGGAGATGGATCCCGACATGAGAACGGTCCGCAACATCAAGCTCCCCTGGTCCGAGGTCCGCACCACCACCAACCCGCTCTGGGAGCAGGGATTCCAGTTCTACTTCCTGACCCCCAAGACCCGGCACACCGTCCACTCGTCGTGGGCGGTGACGGACTGGGCGGTGCTGTGGGGGAGCAACTTCGGAGATCCGCACCGTACCGACAAGCGTCTTCCGCACGTTGGCGATCGCGAGGTGCACATGAACCCGCAGGCAGCCAAGGACCTCGGGCTTTCGGACGGTGACTACGTGTGGATCGATGCCAACCCGCTGGATCGGCCGTACCCGAACTACGACCCCGAGGCGCCGGACCCGTTCGCGAAGGTCGCCAGGCTGATGCTGCGAGTCAAGTACAACCCTGCCTATCCGTACAACGTGCTCATGGCCAAGCACGGGTACTGGCTGGCCACCCCCAAGACGGTGCTGGCGCACGAGACGAGGCCCGACGGCAGGGCCGTGTCCGAGGACACCGGCTACCAGTCGAGCTACCGGTACGGGTCCCATCAGAGCGTCACCAGGGACTGGTCGATGCCGATGCACCAGACAGACACCCTGTTTCACAAGCAGAAGATCGCCGTCGGGTTCATGTTCGGTGGCGAGGCGGACAACCACGCTGTCAACACCGTCCCCAAGGAGACCCTCGTGAGGGTCACGAAGGCCGAGGCAGGAGGCCTCGGAGGTCTCGGCGTGTGGGCGCCTGGCGCATCTGGCATGTCGCCAGGAGGGGAGGACGAGGGCATGCGACGGTACCTGGAAGGGGGGTACATCACATGAGGCGTCGCGTTCCCTTGCCGCTCCAGGTCACGACAGGCAGCCTGAAGGTCGCCGAGCCGACGGATCCGTACGAGCCCGTCTTCGCCAGACTCGACACACCGGGCCACGACGGACTGGCGGAGATGGCACGCATCTTCGTCGAGGAGTTCGCGCTGATGGGCTGGAGC
>CAZKJJ010000399.1:0-2713 GCA_964553055.1 uncultured Acidimicrobiia bacterium | reverse complement strand
AACCGAGGGGGACGAGCCGGCCGACCGGGCCTCCACAGGATGATAGGACCGGTTGGTGGGATTGAAAACTCGGCTGATGTCGAGGAGGCTCTGGGTGGTCACTCCAGCACTCCCATGGCAGCTCTCGCAGAGCTCATACTCGAAGCGCGTCGGATCCGCAGGGGACGGCAAGGGTCTGCCGGGTGGCTCGAGCCCGGCGCGTTTGTCGCGTCTGCCTCGGTGAGGCGAATGACAGGATGTACAGGTTACCGCACGCGACTCGTGGCGAGAAAAAGCCTCCCTGGAAAGCGGATGGGCAAACGGCTTGGCGAGTGCGGGAGAGAGCAGTGGAGGACGGGCGCTCGGGGCGAGAGCTCCACTCATGACCTGCCGGTTGAGGCCGGCGTTCGATCCGTGGCAGGAAAGACAAACCTTGGCCTGGGGCTTGGGCAGCATGGGCGATCGGGAAGCCCCGTGTCCTCTGTGGCAGGCCGTGCAGCCTGCCGGGACGATGCTGGGATCGAGGTGCGGGTCCAGACCCCCGGCCCGCACCAGAGCTGCATCTAGCACGAAGGCCGACGTCGCCAAGAGCAGGCTCAACGCAATTCGTGGCACGTCAGGCATACCTCCGAGACCGTCGGTTTGACCCAGAAATGGGGGACTCTACCCGGTTGGTAGTGCTGGTCGGAGTGGGCATCATGGCAGGTGGTGCATTGCATTTTTCCGTCCTTATCAAGACGGACCTGATTGTCGGAAACGATGGCGCTTCTCGGCTTGAGACCCATATCCAACCCGGTGTCCGTTCGGCCGGGGTCATCGTCGGGCACCTCGAAAGAGATCGGGTGACCTCCGCTGAGATCGGTCCCTAGATAACCTCTCCTGACCGGGGAGAGACGCTGCGAGCCTCCCATCGACGGGGTGCGCGCCTCCCCGGCGATCTTGCCCAGCGCGATCGTGCCGTCGTGGCAGGACAGACACAGACGGGAGCTGCCATTCGGTTGAGGGGCGGGTGCCACGGTGTCTTTGCTCCAGCGAATCTGGGCAACCTTGTATTGTTTGACTTCCGAAAGAGCATGTCCCCAAAGTGGTTCCGTGACCACCACGCTGTGGGGGATGTGGCAGAACTTGCAGATCTCGGTCTCTGTTCGTGACTTGACCTCCCCGGGACCGCTGACCGAAAGGTTATGGAGCGTGGAAGCCACCTTGGCTTGCTGAGCTTCCAAACGGTATTCGGAGAAGAAAGCAACCCCACAGGCGAGCACCAGCATCCTTGCTGAAACGGGTTGAGCGGCAGGCCGGAGTGTTCCTCTCACCCCTTGCCGTAGCCTCTTTCTAAGCACACCGCCACCTCATGGTTCGTCCTTGCTCGAGGACAGGAGACGGAATATCTGAACACGCCGATTGAGCGAGTCCACGACGGCGACCCGCCCGTCCGGGTGGGCAGCTATGCCCGCCGGGAAGGAAAACTGCCCAGGATCGACTCCCGTACCTCCAAGACTCATCAGAAGGTCTCCCTCCGAGGTATACAGCGAGACTCGGTCCAGGTGGGCGTCCGATACCCAAAGGTTGCCAAGACGGTCCACTGCAAGTCCCTTGATCCGGGGCATATCACCTGGTGCATCTCCCAGTTTTCCGAACATGTCATCGAACACGCCCGATATCTCGTCGAGCCTCTGGATACGGAAATTCAGCGTATCTCCCACCCAGAGCGAGCCCCTGGCGACTGCCACTGAGGTGGGAAAGTTGAACTCGCCGATTTCACCACCGCGCTCTCCCACGCTCCTCCAGGATCCATCTGGTTCCCCCACCATCACTCGGTGGTTTCCGGTCTCGACGACAAAGACACGCTCTCCGACACAGGCGACTCCCGTCGGTCGCTCCAAACCTTGGGCTATCCAACGCACCCGTTTCATGTCCGGGCCGTACAACGCCACCTTTCCCGCACTGGCATCGGTCACCACCAGTCCCTGACTGCACACGGCCACTCCGATGGGAGTTTCAAACGCCCCTTCCGGCGACGTCACGGCCTGATCACGAGGAGTGATACGGACCACCCGACGGGCGCCGGGATCGGTGACCAGGAGGTCGTCCCCAAGCCACGCCACCCCGTACGGGCGCTCAAAAAGCGGAGTCCGCTTGCGGCCGCTGAACCAGCTCAGGAACTTTCCTAGACCGCCAGCCGAGCTGTCGGTCAGCTGAATCAGTCTCTCCAAACGGACGTGAGGGTTCCCGGGAGGCCAGACAAGATCGTCAGGGACGGTCTTTTTCTCCGCTCCCGCAATGCCGGATGCCCACAACACAAGGGCCCCTTTGGCAAGAAGCCTTGATGTCCGCTGAAGAGGGCTCAATGGACACCTCCGCGACTGGGCCCGCGCGTGATGATGGGCAGCCACCCCTGGAAGTGTCGAGAGAAGCTCCAGGTCACTCCACGGTTCGTTCGTTTCTCCTGGCTGATTCGTCGCTCGGTGGTGACGAAGGCGCGAAACTGAATGTCAAAACCTCCGAGCCGGAGCGCCACCCCTGCTTCGGCCTGCTCGCCGTCCACATCTGGCGCCAGATGCAGTCGACGGGCATCGGCGCGGTAGGAGGTGTTCAAGGCCAGAAGCCGCCAGGGGCGCAAGGAGAGATTGGAGTATATGAAACGAACGTCCTGGGCATCAGGTTGTCTCACCTGTGTCTTGCCGAAGCTGGTGCCGAAGCTGCGCGCGACGCCCTCGTCGGAGACCTGCTGCCG
>CAZKJJ010000398.1:0-2714 GCA_964553055.1 uncultured Acidimicrobiia bacterium | reverse complement strand
GAGGCCGTCGATCTCTACACCGAGCAACTGGAGTTGTGCCGCGGGATCTCGTATGTGCGGGGCACCGTGGTGTCTCTGGAGTGCATGGGAGAGGCGAACGTCGCCGCGGGGAGGCTGGAGGATGCGGCCAGCGCCTTCATCGAGGGTGCCCGCAGCGCCGAGCGGATGGGGATGGTGCCCGACGTGTTGTCCATGATGGCGAAGCTCGGCACCGTCTGGGCTGAGCAGGGCCGGTCCGGGGAAGCGGTCGAGCTACTGGCGACCGTGCTCGCCGAACCGACCAGCGAACACATGCCATTCACCGGGACCGAGCCGATCCGGGACATCGCGACAAAGGCACTCGCCGAGCTCGAGGCCGAGATGGACCCCGCCGACTACGCAGCCGCCTTCCAGCGCGGCTCGGCGCGGCCATACGACGTGGCGGTGAAGGAGCTGGTGGGAGCGCTGCCTGTGGTGTGATCGGTACCGGCGCCTACCCCACAACCTCGATCGGGCAGCGTGGTCCGGGCGCCGAGGCGAGTCGCTGGTCGGTCGTGATCAAGACCGTGTCGAGCTCCTCTGCCAAGGCGACATACCAACCGTCGTAGACGGACAGGTTGGCGCGCAGCTCCCAGATCCGGTCCATGAAGGGGTCGACGGGGTGTTGCTGGACCGCGAGCCGGGAGAGGTGATCGAGGCCATCGCGCAGGACGGAAGCTGAGAGGTGACCGAGAACCTCGGCTCGTCGAAGCGCGGAGAGCACCTCGGCCTTCAGGATGGCCGGAGCGTCGACAACCGGCTGGGCGCTCAGAGCCGCCTCAGCGGCCGGACTGCGCGGGCCATCGCCGACTAATGCATCCACCACGACCGAAGCGTCCAGGACACTCAATGTGACTCCCGGTCTTCCCGGATGATCTCCGCAGACGACGACTTCAGGTAGCCCTCGCCTCCCGACAGCAACTTGCGCCGCCGTGCCTCGGCGACGATCTCGGCGGGTGTCGCCATCGACGCGATCTGCACGAGGTGGGCGAGGAGGTATTCCTGCAGGCTCTGTCCTGCCGCTGCCGCGCGCCGCTTGTAGGTGTTGTGCACGTCTTTGGGCACATTGCGGATCTGGATGGTGGCCATAGCGCTATTGTAGCGCTGATGCATGTGATCTGCATGCATGATGCAGTCCTTCCCGGCCTCACCGTCACCGTGATTGGATCGTATGCGGCGGGTGTGACACGTTCGGCAGACCGGCCTGATCAGTAGACCTGCTCAGACAACAGCGTCCCCGCCCCTCCGGATGTTGAGGCTCGGTGTCTGCGCTTCGAGGATGGCGTCGATCAGCTCTGCCTTGTCCTTGCCGGCGAGATCGATCCGCAGCGCCGAGGCCAGGTCTTCGAGTTCGTCAAGGGTCATGGCCTCTAACTCCGCTTCGGCGTACTCGACAGATTCGACCACGGTGTCGTCGTCGAGGAGCACCAGGGTGGTTGGAGCCGCCGCCTCGGCTTCTGGTGGGGCAGAGGTACACCCCGACAGGAGCCCCACGGCGAGGAGGGCGGCTCCGAGCGCTGCCATTGCAGCGATGAGGTTGATCCGCTTCACAGGCCGCGCCCTCGTTCCTCGTCTGGTAGATACCTTACGAGCCGGCCGAATCGACCGACGCGTTGTGGGAGAAGCGTCGCCGGATCGGCTGGGCGAGCCGAGCGGGCCACTCGTGAATCTGTCAGTACCGCTTGATACGTTGCTCAAGCCGAGAACGCCCCAATCCGTATGTTGCGAATATCGAACAGTTGTTTCACATATGAGTTCTATCATGTATCATGACCGCATGGACTTCGTCCGACCGATCGAAGCTGTCATCCCGGGCGTCCAGGGTCGAGTCCTTGCGGTGCTCGCCCATACCGAGGCCGAGTTGAACCTGCGCACCATCGCCCGCCTGGCTGAGGTAAGCCCGGCGCAGGTCTCGCGAGTACTGCCTCCACTGGTTCAGCTCGGACTTGTGGAGCGGCGTGAGGTACCACCGTCGTCGCTGTTCAGACTGTCGAGCGATCATGTCGCCGCGCAGCCACTACGGGCCCTGACCACGGTCCGCGAGACAACCCTCGCGTACATCGGCGAGGTGGCGGCCAACCTCCAAGTTGCTCCAGAGTCGATCGTCGTCTTCGGATCGCTCGCTCGGGGCGAGGCAGACGCCAGGAGCGACATCGATGTTCTGATCGTACGACCTGCTGCAATAGCGGGGGAGGACGAGGCTTGGGCCGACTCGGTCGAGGAACTCCGGGCTGCGCTCCGCGCCAAGACCGGTAACACCGTCGAGGTGCTCGAAGCAGGCTCCAATGAGGTGGAGAGACTGCTCGCCAGCGACCGACCGCTCTGGCGTGACATTCGGCGAGACGGTCTTGTGGTCTTTGGACGTCGACCTGCCGACTTGACCGCGGCCCATGCCTAGGCAAGTGAGATCCCGTGCGGTCTCCCCTGCCCAGACACGCGCCTACCTGGCCAAGGCCGAGGAATACGCCGCCGCCGCGTCGAGTGAGCTGATCAGTGGCCGTGGCATCGCAGCAACCAGCCTTGCCATCCACGCCGCGATCAACGCAGCCAATGCGGTATGCGGCGCTCGGCTCGGCAAGCGGGGAGCGGGACAGGATCACGACCAGGCGCTGATCCTGCTTGGGGAAGCCGGCACCGACGGTCTCGAGTTGGCCAGGGATCTTCGCAGGCTGCTGCCGCTGAAGACGAAGGCAGAG
>CAZKJJ010000397.1:0-2715 GCA_964553055.1 uncultured Acidimicrobiia bacterium | reverse complement strand
GGGGAATCAGCGGATCCTACGGGAGATCGAGGACCGACTCGGGCTGGATGGAAAGATCGATCGTGAGCAACGCGATTACATCCAGCTCCCTCTACGTGAGGTGGGCATCCTGGGGATCGCGACGGGGGACACGGAGAACCTGCGCATCATCCATGACTATTGGAAGCCCAAGAGCAACCTCTGCTTTTATCGAGTGCGAGACGACTTCCGTGAACTCGTCCATCTACCGGACAGCGACTTTTCGGCGGCGCTCGACACCTGGATCAATGATGAGGAAGAACGTGTCGCGCGGATGGCGTCCGCCGAAGCCGCCGCAGCCGTCGACGCCGAAGGGGGACGACTGGTTCCCCTAAGCATCGAGTACTACTGCGGCCCCTACTTGCCCGACTACGAAGTCGTGTTCGTCGACGACGAGGACGCACGCGACACCAATCAGTGGGCGGAGAACATCGACCACTACGACCTGCCCCTCGACTTGGCATCCCGGTGGCCAGACATCATCCTTCGAGATCCGAGTTCAGGCCACTACTGGATCGTCGATGCCGTTGAGTCCGACGGCGAGGTCGACGCGGTCAGGAAGCGGGAGATGCTTGAGGCCTTCAATTCACGTGGCCACACCATCGACGGCTTCACGACGACCTACCGAACAGTTTCCAAGTTCAGCCAGCGCCAACGAGCTCACGACAACATTGCCTCGGGCACATACGTGTGGATCGCGGAAATCGGCGGAGCGCACTGGCTCAAGGAGTCGCGAAATGCCTCAGGCTGATTCCTCGCATTCGAAAATGGTGTGGCAAAGAAAGTCTGTCTGCTCCTGGTCGCCCAGAACTTCTCGGGTTGCCTGCGCCCCGGCTGACTTGAGCTGCTGCGCTGAGGGATAGCGAAGGGATCGCAGATCACCAGCATTGACCTGGGTGTGACCGCTGAATTGACGGACATAGTCATCAACTAGCGTGCTGTTCAGGAAGATGGTCAAGCCGAGGGCCATTTCGCGGTCCATGCCGTGCCCCTCGGAGTGCACGTAGTTCAGGTGGTTCTCGAATCCCCAGTGACGCGTGTCGAGCACACCCCCGCCTAGCCAGCTCGCAGAAACACGGCGCCGCTCCTCCTTCGACGTAAATCGCTTCACGAGCACGTAATCCCCATCGGGAACGGTGAGGCCGCGTGCGACCCCTTCCGCGTGTATCGCCTGGGGCTTCCCACGGTGTCGTCGTGGCCACCGAACCAGCCCTCTGGTTAGGTTCATTGGGTAGAGCAGGGGAATGGATCCGTTCTCGTAGTCCTCCAAGAGGAGGTCACGGCAGCGGAAGTCGACTACACGACCAGTAGAAACAGTCAGTCCAAGGTCATCCAAGTGGTGCGAAAAGGACTGCATCCTCAGAGCTACATGGTCAGACGCTTCGTCCGGAACGATGTGGATGAACTTCTCGCGATCAGCGGGCTGAACCACCCGCGAGAATGGAACGCGGCGCTCGCGCAGAGGCGCCGCAGGCGTTGCCTGCGCTGTGACAGACACCGATGGAGACTGCTCTCCTCCGGCCACCAAGTGCGTGATGATGGTCTCCTGTAGAACGAGGTCATCGCGGAATGCGTCACCTCGACTGTCGTAGACGTGAATGCGTTCGACGGAACTTCGGTCAAGCATCCAGCTACGAAAACGCTTGAAATACGAACCATTACAAAAGCTTCGTGGGGTGATTGACACGACATCCCCGCCCGTACGGGTACACGCCACCGCCGCTGCCATGAATGCTGCGTACACGTTCGGTACGTGAGCGCCGAGTGCTGATGCGTGCGCCCGCTCGGTCGAGTCCTTCCCGACCTTGCCGTACGGGGGATTGAGGATGCTGATGTCGAAGTCGCCCTCGCATCGGTCGGCATCGAGTGCGCCAGCGGCCGCGGCCAGGAAGTCCGTTGAGCGCACCTCCCAAGAGCAGCCCACGTCGCGCGAGGCTGTCCACCTGGCTAGCTGGTCGAATACACGCTCGGCGATGGGTCGGAGGGCCGGGTCGAGTTCGTAGGCCACGATGTGAATTCGGTTCGGCGACACCCCTCCCCCTGCAACGAGACGCACGGCGGCGTGCGCGGCCAACGTTCCGCACCCCGCTCCCGGGTCGAGGACGCGACATTCACCTGACCGTGGCGAGATCATGGTGGCCATCAAGCTCGCCACGGTCGAAGGCGTGAAGTACTGACTGAGCCCCGCCTGCTGGGCCTCATCGAGGGCCTGACTGGCCTCAACCCGCACCTGGTCCACCCAAGCCAGGAACTCGAGTTCCGTAGCGGTCTCGGGTTGCACGGCCACCTCCAATAACCGAACGTGTGTTCCCGCGGAGCGTACGCGGAGGGTGGGACGGAACCTACACACGCGCCTCGCGAACGCCGCTCTGTATCCACAGGGAGTCCCTGATCTTGAACAGGTCATGTCCCTCGTGGGTCGTCTGCCGACCAGGCGTCGGCCCGCAGCGCGGCGAGCACACGCGGCCAGGTGTGGACCTCGCCGCTGGCGCTGGTGAGCCTGGCGAGCGATCCCTGGCTCACGGTCCACACGGGCCGATTGGGGACGGACTCGACCCAGAGGCGTAGGGCCTGCTCGGTGGCCAGCTCGTCGCGAGCGTCGGCGAGCTGTTCGACGGCCTGCTCGTAGCGGTGGCGACGTGCCTCGATGTGCTCGTCGATCTGCTTGAGCCACTCGGGGCGGGTGTGCTCGACCAG
>CAZKJJ010000396.1:0-2717 GCA_964553055.1 uncultured Acidimicrobiia bacterium | reverse complement strand
CTCTTCCGCAGACCCTGCCTCCACACAGTGGGCGCCTGCAGGATCACTGTGGACGCCGGTGTCGAAGTCCGAGACAATGATCGTGAAGGGTGGAAAGTCCTCGCCGTCGTTCAGGTCGCCGGGCCAGCTCATTCGAGGGCCGTGTTCAGCATCGATCACTTCCTGCGCCGCTCGGTAGATCGCGTCCAAGTCATCGATGACAACCGCCAGAAGTTCGTCGTCGACTGCGGTCTCGTAAGCGGATGGCACAAGCGCGCGAAGGGCGCGGTACGCGTCACGGATCGGACCTTCGAGCTTGGACGTGACGTGCGGACTGTCGGTCGCCATGTTGCCCAACTCTCTCAAAGCGAAGGGCGCTCTAATGGTCGCGCCGTCCGGCATGTTGCAAACCCGATTGCGCAGCGGGGTTGGATTCAGTGCGTCACTGGAGTTTGGTGCCGACGTCGATCAGCCAGTTCGCACACGCGAGTGCGCCACCGACGAGGACGGCGGCCAACGAGACGAACGAGCCGGTTATCGCCTCCTCATCCGTGTGTCACGTGCCTGCGCATCCCGTTCTTCACAGGTTGGATGTCTCGGGCGCGGCTCGTTTCCTGCCGTGTAGCTACCTACTCCGGTAGCGCAGGACGTCCCTGTCGGTCGTCCAGGGTGCTGGGCCGTCGAGCCAGTTGGGGTCCACCCTGATCGGGGAGAGTTGCTGTCGTTTGAGCCAGGCCATCCGGACGCCGGCGTTCGGTCCGTCGTCCCAGTAGGCAACGAGGAAGCGGTTGCCAGTGCCGGCGATCGGCCAGGTGACAACGAGGCCCAGGTGGGGGCGGAGTCTTCCCGGCTGTCGTACGAAGACGAGGCGCTGCTGATCGGCGCGGTATGGCGGCCATCTGTCGTTCTTGGGTGGGCTGGCCATGGCATGAGTGTAGAACACGGTTTCGAACAGGAGTTCGATGATGCGTGGTTGAACTCTTCCCCACTTCAAGAACTTGGCTGGCTGTCCCTGCGGATCCAACCGGCCTCGGCTGCGACTGCTCTCGTTCGGGCGGACTCTTCGATCGGGCCTTGGTGATCATCGGTGCGGTTGAACACCTCCTGTCGCACGATCTCCTCGGCGGCCTTGGCGTCGCCGGTGGCGTCTTTGACGCGAGGCAGGTCGAGGCGGCAGATCTCGTCGTATGGAGACGCCTCGGTGGCGATCTCGACGGTCACGAGGGCGAGGTTGGTGTCGTGCTGTTCCAAGGCGTGGGCGGTGACGATGTGGGCAGTGTCGACGATGGCGCATTGGGCGATGTCGTTGGTGCGTAGGTCGTTGAGCCAGGCCCAGCCGGCCGGGCGGATGTGGGAGAAGGGTTCGCCCGTGACGAGGTCGAGGGCGGCGATGAGGTCGTCGATCCCGTCGGCGCCACGGCGTTGGCCGCGCGTGCGGAGTCGTCTGAAGAGGTCCCAGTCGGTGAGGACGTCTTCGACTCGGTAGAGCGCTGAGCCGCGCACGCCCGAAGTGTCGCTGGTATCGGCCTTGGGGAGGTGGAGCTTTCCGGTGCGAGGGTTGGTCCCGAGCCACCTGCGTACTTCTCCGATGTCCGTGCGCAGACGTTCGATCCGGATGCCGAAGTCCTCGGACATCCGGGCTCCAGTGACTCCTTCAGGGTGCAGAACGAGGTAGGCGAGGATCTCGAGGTAGAACGGCTTGCGTCGTGCAACGGCTTTGGGATCGCCGTGGGTTCGGGCGGAGACGGGGCCGAGGAGGCTCAGGCGCGGGTAGGGGCAGTCGGGGTCGTACCAACTGTCGACGATGCTGTTGAGCGAGGCGTCGGGGTCGGTGGTGCCTTTGCCCTCGCTCGACGGGGGAGCCCCATCACCAGGGCCCGCATCCTCCGGACGTTCGGACTCAGACGCCGGTGGTGCCGTGGGAGGAGGTTGCGCAGCGACGGGGGCCAGATGCTCGATGTCGCTGGCCGTGGTCGCTGCCGCCGCGACGTACTGCTTGGTCTCCTTTGGCAGGACGGATCCAGGTCCTGCCGGTCGACCAGCCGGCCGCGGTTCGGTCTGCGCTGGGAGAAGCGCGCCGGCCTCGTCGGTGGTGCCTTCCTGGCCGCTCGCGCGCGTGGATGTGGGTACGGGGATGTTCTCGGGATCTGGGGCGAGACTGGCGACGGCGGCGCAGGTCGCGGCTTCGGACTCCGTGATTCCGGCGGCTGCCAGGTCGAGGCCCAGGGCGGGGAGGTGCAGGCGTCCTTCGTGGGTGAGCTCGATGGAGGTGCCCTCGGGCGACCTGGCATTCGTGATGAGGACCGCCGTGCCTGCCCGGGCGGGATAGGCCGCGACGATCTCAGAGATCTGCTGGGCGAGGCCGGCATGTTCGCTGGTGGCGATGACCGCGTGGAAGTCCTCGATCTCCCAGTGCGCGATCTTTGGGTCCAGGCTGCTCGCGATGTCGGTGACGAAATGGTCGTCGCGGCTGTAGTGATGGTTCGCTCGCCCTGTGGTCCAGGCGGACAGGTCGCTGGATCGGAAGGTGACATGGGAGGGTTCGCCGAAGGTATCGACGATGACGTTGATCGACCAAGGGTTGAAGGCGAGCTCAGCGCTCACGTATCTGGCGAACGCCGCACATCTGTCGGGATCGCCGCTGACCGTGACGTACGGATCTTCCTCGGGGTTGATCAGGACGGGCTCGCCGCTGTCGGTGGAACCGATCCCGATGAGAAGAGGGTAGGCACAGGTGT